>LKMK01000053.1 GCA_001563805.1 Natrialbaceae archaeon B1-Br10_E2g2 | reverse complement strand
TCGAACTCGAGAACCAGCACGCCCGCCGGAAAAAGCAGTTCCTCGAGTTCGAGCAGGTGGTGCTCGAGCGATACGAGGTCGACCTGGGCGAACATCTGGGTGAGTTGCAACAGAGCACCGACGATCGTCGCGAGGATGGCCCCGTACAGGGCGAGCGTGGCGTGGAGGAGTATCACGTCACCCCTGGCGAGGAGCCCTCCCTCGAGGATCGGTCGGGAAAAATCGACGGCGAGCAGGTAGCCAAGCGGCGCGAGGGCGGCGAAACAGGCGAGTGCGAAGGCGAAGTGTCGTTCCGTGACGTCGAGCGGGCGGGCGGCGAGCAGCGTCCGTCCGACGTTGTAGACGAACAGCCAGAGCCCGATGAGGATCGGAGCCGCGACGATCGGCAGCCACGAGAGCGCACCCGCGAGCAGCGCGATCGAAAAGCCGACCAGCCCGGCGACGACGAGCCAGAGCTGGGCGACCGCGAGTCGCCTCGAGTGGATCGAGACGCCGGACCAGA
The DNA here is from genome assembly GCA_001563805.1 of Natrialbaceae archaeon B1-Br10_E2g2. Taxonomy (GTDB): domain Archaea; phylum Halobacteriota; class Halobacteria; order Halobacteriales; family Natrialbaceae; genus Natrarchaeobaculum. The sequence continues at coordinate 14,837 of LKMK01000053.1, read as the reverse complement.
CGGGGACGAACTGCGTCATCGCGCCCATAATCGTCACCGCGATCCAGCCGAGCAACGTGACGTGGACGTGCGCGACGTCAGCCAGCCCCGAAAGGCTCGTGACGGCCATGACGGTGCCGCCGACGACCCCGACGACGAGAAACGCGAGCGCGACGACGAAGTGACGCAGCGGAATCGCCATCGGGGGCTGCTGGTCGGTCCGTACTCCACCCGGTATTCGGTTCATGTGCGGTCGTTCGGGCCCGGCTTCCGTCCCGTTGCGTCCGAACACGTTCGGAACGGAGCTTTCGCCCGTCGCCGACGGAGACGTGTGTATGTCCGTCGAATCCGATCTCGTCCGAGAAGACAGCCCCCAGACCACCGTTACAGTCAGGTGTACCGGCCACGTCCGGGACGCCGTCGGCACGCACGAACTCGAGTTTACGTTTTCAGGAACCACGCTTCGAGCGTTCCTCGAGGAGTTCTTCGAGACCTACGACGTCGAGGACCTGCTCATCGCCGAGACGGAGGCCGATGCGACCCACCGCGGCTGGGCACCGGCCCCGGACGATCTGCCGGGAACGTGGCGGAAGAACCCCGAGGGCGAACAGACCAGACCCTACGCTCGCGTCTGCGTCAACGGCCGGTTCAACGAACACCTCGGTGGGTTCGAGACGGAACTCGAGGCCGGCGACCGCGTCGCGCTCATCTACCCGTTCATGTTCTGCTGTTAGGTGCCACCACGCGGCCACGAGCCGCCGGGTCGAAGCCTCGAGTTCCGTCTGGAACCGTGTCGGTCCCGTCACGATCCACAGATCTGCCTCGAGCACCGCCATCCGTCCCTGTACCGTCGTCTGGAGACGAACGACGCCCTCGAACTGGGGCGCATAGCGTCATCACGATTCGTGCGAACGTGTTCGACGAGGTTCCCGACCCACGGGAAGTACGGCGCCGCTTTCGACCGCTCGAGACGGAGCACGAATTATGAAACCCCGTGGCCATCTCGAGACGTCGAAGCGGCCGTTCGTCCTCATCTGGGAGCTCACCCAGGCCTGCGGTCTGGCCTGTGATCACTGTCGCGCCGACGCGAAACCCGATCGGCATCCCGACGAACTCACCACGGCGGAGGGGAAGGCGCTCCTCGAGGACGCCGCCGAGTTCGCCACGGGCCAGCTGGTCGTCCTCTCGGGTGGCGATCCGCTCGTCCGCGACGACGTCGAGGAACTCATCGCCCACGGCGACGCGTGCGGGCTCAACATGACCATCACCCCCAGCGGCACTCACTCGCTTACCGCCGACCGGATCGACGCGCTCGCCGAAGCCGGACTCAAACGGATGGCCGTCAGCCTCGACGGCGCCTCGCCCGAAACCCACGACGCGTTCAGGGGTGAAACCGGCAGTTTCGAGGAGACGATCCGCGCCGCCGAAGACGCCAGAGACGCCGGCGTCCCCCTTCAGGTCAACACGACCGTCTGCCGAGGGACCGTCGGCGAACTCCCCGCGATTCGCGACCTGTTGCTCGAGATCGACGCCGTGATGTGGAGCGTCTTCTTCCTCGTTCCGATCGGTCGCGGTCGCGTCCTCGAGCCGATCGATCCGGGCGAAGCCGACGCGGTGATGGCCTGGCTGGACGAGGAAAGCGAGCGCCAGCCCTTCGGCATCAAGACCACCGAAGCACCCCAGTATCGACGGGTGTCGATCCAGCGCGGCCTCGAGCGGGCGTCGGCGGACGCCGGCGACGCGAGTGACCGACCAACCGCGAACGACGGTGTGCGCCGTCGAACTGGGATCGTCGCCGGCGATGGCTTTGCGTTCGTCAGTCACACCGGCGAGGTCTACCCCTCCGGCTTCCTGCCCGAGTCAGCGGGAAACGTCCGTGACCGCCCCATCACCGGCCTCTATCGCGATTCAGCGCTGTTTCAGTCCCTGCGGGATCGCGACCAGTTGCGGGGCAAGTGTGGCGCCTGCCCCTACCGAGCCGTCTGCGGCGGCAGTCGCTCCCGAGCGTACGCTCACACCGGCGATCCGCTCGAGAGCGACCCGCTCTGTCCGTACGTTCCCGACGACTACGACGGACCGTTACCCTGGGACGAGCCATCGCCCGGCCTGAAAGGTGCCTCGCCCGGCGACTGATACGGCCTGTCGTGATTCGGCAGCCGTGATCGCTCGACAGAGTCAGCGATCACCGCGACCACGGTAGAACGATCGGTTCGACGGTTCTCGAGTGACGGGACACGACAGAACCCCGGCGGCCGATCCGACTGACCGGTTCGTCGCCACCCGGGATGTCCCGTGTGGACCGGCCGCCGGAGACGATGGCTTGCCGGACGACGCTTGATCGAGTCGTCCAGCGTGCACGCACTGCCGAGGCGTCGGTGGGCCAACCGCGTGCGTGGACAGGCGTCGACACACCGTTCGCAGGCAGCCACAGCAAGTTCGGCGTCGCGTGCAAAAAATCGTTGCATCCTATCGGTCGTGTTCGTTTCCCCGAACCCGTTCGACCTCGACGGGTCGTCCGCGGCGGACGGTCTACTCGAGGACGACGAGCACGTCGCCCATGTCGACGCTCTGGTCCTCCTCGACGGCGATCTCGGAGACGGTGCCGCCTCGCGAGGCGACGATGTCGTTTTCCATCTTCATGGCCTCGAGGACGACGAGCACGTCGCCCGCGGCGACCTCGTCGCCTTCCTCGACTTCGATCGAGAGGATCGTTCCCTGCATCTCGGCGTCGACGGTCTCGCCGTCACCCGCGAACTCCTCGGTGTCCGCACTGTCGCGACCGGTCGGCTGTGGCGGACTCGCCTGGCCGGTGCCGACGTCGCCGGCTGGAATCGCCGGTGCACCGTGTTCTTCGAGTTCGACCTCGAAGCGCTTGCCGTTGACCTCGACCGTGAACTCGCGTTCGACGCGCTCTTCGTCGTCGCTCGAGCCGTCGCCGGTGTCGCCGCCCCACTGCTCCTGGGCTTCCTCGATCCGGGTCGTGTCAAGCTCCTCGTCTAAGTACTTCGTGGTGTGCGTGCTCGCGACGAACTCCTCGTCGGTCAACATGAGTCGGTGGAACGGGATGACCGTCGGGATACCCCCGATCTCGTACTCGCGGAGGGCACGCATGGAGCGATCGATACACTCCTCGCGGTCTTCGCCCCAGACGATCAGCTTCGCGATCATCGAGTCGTAGTCCGTGACGAGTTCGTCGCCCTGTTTCAGCGCGTCGTCGAGTCGGACGCCGATCCCGCCCGGCGGGTCGTACGTCTCTAACGTGCCACCGGTCGCGGGCGCGAAGTCCTCGGCGGCGTTCTCGGCGTTGATCCGGAACTCCATCGCGTGGCCGTCGATCTCGACGTCGTCCTGTGTGAAGTCGAGTTCGTCGCCGGCGGCGACCTGAAGCTGGCGCTTGACGATGTCGATGCCCGTGATCTCTTCGGTGACACAGTGTTCGACCTGGATCCGCGTGTTGACCTCGAGGAAGTAGAAGTTCGTGTCGGGACCCAGCGGCCCGTCGCGGTCGGGGTCTTCCTCGACGAGGAACTCGACGGTGCCCGCGTTCGTGTAGTCGGCGGCGGCGACGCCCCGACGGGCGGCTTCGCCGATCTTCTCGCGCAGTTCGTCCGACAGCGCCGCCGACGGGCCCTCCTCGATGACCTTCTGGTGTCGGCGCTGCAGCGAGCAGTCACGCTCGCCGAGGTGGCGGACGTTCCCGTGGTGGTCGGCGACGATCTGGACCTCGATGTGGCGTGGCTGTTCGAGATAGCGCTCGAGGTAGACCGAGTCGTTGTCGAAGTAGGCCTCGCCCTCGCGTTTCGCACTCTCGAGCTGGTCTTCGACCTCGCTCTCGTCCCAGACGACTTTCATGCCGCGGCCGCCGCCACCGCCTTCGGCCTTGATGGCGATCGGGTAACCGTGTTCCTCGCCGAACGTTTTCACGTCCTCGGGATCGGTGACCGGTTCGGTCGTCCCCGGGACGATCGGCACGTCCGCTTCCTGCATGATCGTGCGGGCTTTGGTCTTCTCGCCGAGGCTCTCCATCGCCTCGCTCGAGGGACCGACCCAGGTGATCCCGTCGGCCGCCTCGACCTTGCTCGCGAACTCGGCGTTCTCGGCGAGGAAGCCGTAGCCGGGGTGGATCGCGTCGGCGTCGGCTTTGCGAGCCGCCTCGATGACCCCCTCGTGGTCGAGGTAGGAGTCGGCCGCGCGGGCGGGGCCGACGTTGTACGCCTCGTCCGCGTATCGGACGTGTCCCGAATCTTTGTCCGCCTCCGAGTAGATGGCGACCGTTCCGACGTTGAGCTCCTCGCACGCGCGCATCACTCGAACGGCGATCTCTCCGCGGTTCGCCACCAGAACCTTCCTGAACATTCCTGGCAAAACGGTCGTGGGGGACCTACCTTACTTTTTCGCAACGGGTCGGGTGTCAGGGCAAAAATCGCCGTCGATCGCGGCTCGAGCAGGGGTCGGCGCGGACTCGAGGAACGGTCGCCCGGTGGAGTCGGCTAGAACCGGTCAGTTCGGCCGGCGGCCGTCCACGGATCGGTCGGCGCGTTGCGCGGCGTCCGGACGCGACGGTGCTGCTGGGTGCGAATGCGGCCGCCGAAGGCCCACCGCTTCCCGTCCCACGTCTCTTCGCTGGCGGCCGCCGCCGCGGCGACCGCCAGGGCGTGGTCGTGAAGGTGTGCGCCGATCGCGGCCGCAATTGCGGCCGCCTCTTCGTCGGTCGCGTCGTCGGGAAGCTGAAGCTCGAGGTCGGCGGGCAGGACCCCAGCGGCTGATCCGGCGGTACCATCGTCGGCTGCAGCCTCCGAGGGGTCGGCTCCGTCGGCCTGGTTTGTCGATGCCATTGGCGCTTACAGCGGGATGTTGCCGTGTTTCTTGTCCGGGTTCGACTCGCGTTTCGTCTCGAGCATCTCGAGGTCGTCGATCAGCCGGGGCCGGGTCTCCGTCGGCAGGATGACGTCGTCGAGGAAGCCCTTGTCCGTCGCCGTGTACGGGTTGGCGAACTCCTCGCGGTACTCCTCGATGAGTTCGTCGCGGAGTTCGTCCGGGTTGTCGGACTCGGCGAGTTCCTTCCGGTAGAGGATGTTGACCGCACCCTGTGGCCCCATGACGGCGATCTCTGCCGTCGGCCAGGCGTAGTTGACGTCCGCCCCGAGATTCTTCGAGGCCATGACACAGTAGGCGCCGCCGTAGGCCTTCCGGGTGATGACCGTCAGGAGCGGGACGGTCGCCTCGGCGTAGGCGTACAGGAGTTTGGCGCCGTGGCGGATGATCCCTCGGTGTTCCTGGTCGGTGCCGGGCATGTAGCCGGGGACGTCGACGAAGGTGACGATGGGGATGTTAAAGGAGTCACAGAAGCGAACGAAGCGCGACCCCTTCATCGAGGCGTCGACGGTGAGGGTGCCCGCGTTCACTCGCGGCTGGTTCGCGACGATACCCACGGACCGTCCGTCGAGTCTGCCGAAGCCGACGACGATGTTCTGGGCGAAGTTCTCCGCGACCTCGAAAAAGGAGCCCTCGTCGACGACGCTGTCGATGACGCTGACCATGTCGTAGGGCTTCTGTGCGCTCTCGGGGACGATCGACTCGAGCGCCTCGTCGCGGCGGTCGCGGTCGTCCCACGGCTCGACGCGGGGTGGGTCCTCGACGTTGTTCTGTGGGAGATACGAGAGGAGCCGTTTGATGTCGTCGAGCGCCTGCTCTTCGTCCTCACAGGCGAACTGGGCGACGCCAGTCTTGTCGGCGTGTGTCATCGCCCCGCCGAGTTCCTCGTGGGTGACCTCCTCACCGGTGACGGTCTTCGTGACGCCGGGGCCGGTGATGTACATGTGGCTCGTATCTTTCACCATGAAAATGAAGTCGGTGATCGACGGCGAGTAGACCGCACCGCCGGCACAGGGGCCCATGATCCCGGAAATCTGGGGGACGACGCCGCTGGCTTCCTGGTTGCGCCGGAAGATCTCGGTGAAGCCGGCGAGGCTCTTGACGCCTTCCTGAATTCGCGCGCCAGCGGAATCGTTCAGGCCGACGATCGGCGCGCCGACTTCCATCGCCATGTCCATCACCTTGGAGATCTTCTCGGCGAACACCTCGCCGAGCGAGCCCCCGAAGACGGTGAAGTCGTGTGCGAAGACGAACACCGTCCGACCGTTGACCTCACCGTACCCCGTGACGACGCCGTCGCCGGGGACTTTCTTCTCTTCCATCCCGAACTGGCTCGTCTGGTGCGTTCGAAGCTGGTCGAACTCCGTGAACGTCCCCTCGTCGAGGAAGTAGTCGATCCGCTCGCGGGCGGTCATCTTCCCCTTGTCGTGTTGTTTCTCGATTCGCTCCTCTCCACCGCCGAGCCGTGCCTCTTCGCGGAGTTCCTCGAGTTCGTCGATCCGGTCTTCCATCGTCATGCGACGTACACCCCTGTCCGGTTCATACGGCGATTTGCGAGGACCAACAGGAAAAGGATTCCGTAACACTGTCACAATTAATAACTCATGCTCGGGCAATGATCGATCCAGTATAAAAACTCATATAGGGTAGTTTTGGCAAGGCCCACGTATGACACAACGAGAGACGTGGGCGACGAGAACCGGGTTCATCCTCGCCGCCGTCGGTAGCGCAGTCGGACTGGGGAACGTCTGGCGGTTCCCGTTCGTAACGGGAGAAGGCGGCGGTGCCGCATTCCTTCTCGTCTACCTGCTGTTCGTCGCAATGGTTGGGTTCCCGGCGATCTTGGCGGAGTTCGTCGTCGGGAGAAAGACGAAGCGAAACCCCGTCGGTGCGCTCCGTGAGTACGGCGGAAGCGCGTGGAAGTACGTCGGTGGCGTCTTTATCGTCACCGGGTTCGTCATCCTCTCGTACTACAGCGTGGTGGCTGGCTGGTTCGTCAGGTACTTCCTCCTCGGCCTTACCGACAGCTATGCCGGTCACCTCGCAGCCTACGAGGAGGCCGCTGCCGGGAGTGAAGAGGTCACCGAGTCGATGGTGATGTTCGACACGCTGGCCACCGGCCTCGATTCGTTCCTCTTCCACACGCTCTTTATGGCGCTGACGGTCGGCATCGTGGCGCTCGGCATTCGACGCGGGATCGAACTCGCAGTCAAAGTGATGGTGCCGGCGATCATCATCCTGCTCGTCGGCCTCGCCGCCTGGGCAGCGACCCTCCCCGACGCCGGGGCGGCCTACGCCTACTATCTCAATCCCGATTTCGGCGTACTCGCGAGTGAGTGGGCGTCGATCCTCCCCGCCGCGGCCGGACAGGCGTTCTTCACGCTCTCGCTCGGGATGGGCGTGATGATCACCTACGCCTCGTACCTCGGCGAGGATCGTAACCTGGCGGAGGACGGCACGATCATCATCGGCTTCGACACCGCCATCGCGTTCATCGTCGGCCTCGTCGTCTTCCCGATCATCATCTCCGGCGGCGCCGATCCGGGGCAGGAGACCGTCGGCGCGATCTTCTTCAGCCTCACCGAAGCGTTCGCCGAACTGGGCGTCGGCCGCTGGCTCGGCCTGCTGTTCTTCGGGACGGTCGCCATCGCCGCGCTCTCGAGTGCCATCTCGATCCTCGAGGTCGTCACGTCCTACGTGATCGACGAAAAGGGCCTCGAGCGGTGGCAAGCGGCCCTCGGGATGGGTGGCGTGATCTACCTGCTGGGCGTGCCGGTCACGTACGACCTGATCTTCCTCGACCTGCTCGACGGCTTCGCCGACGGCGTCTTGCTCGTCTTCGGCGCGCTCGTGTTGATGGTGCTGGTCGGCTGGATCGCCCCACAGGTTGCGGTCGACGAACTGCAGAAGGGGATCGCCCCGCTCGGGTCCCTCGGCGACGTCTGGATCTGGGCGATCCGCGTCCCGCTCATCGTCGTCCTGCTGGTCGCCCTCTACCTGGGCCTCGTCGACTACGTCGAGTTCCTCACCGGCGACTTCGCCGGATGGGTCGCGGCGACACTGTAACTGCACGGGCCGCCGGTCGGCGGTAGCGCCCGGCGCTGTCAGGAACCTGTCGCTGGAGTTTCCCTCCCGTTCGGCCGAACCGCCCCGTGATTTCGGCCACTGTTCTCCGCTGTAACCGTCTCGTCAATTGAACCGTCGGCTGCTTCGGGAAGACTGTCCGGTTCAATAACTCTTTATACTGGCGAGTGCCACAAGTACCCATGGTTAGGGAACTCAATCGGCGCAAGGTGCTCGGTGGTATCGTCGCGGGTAGCGGGCTGGCGCTCGCTGGCTGTCTGGACGGAAACGGGGCAGCCGAGGACGCCGACGCGATGGTCGGCACGCTAGCGCCGACGACGGGCGACCTCGGTGACCTCGGTGGGCCGATCGAAGACGCCGCGGTGCTGCCGGGAACCCAGCTCGAGGACGAAGGCTCCGACTTCGTAATCGACATCCGAAGCGAGGACACGGAGACCGATCCGGAGGCTGGGATCACCGCGGCACAGTCGCTCGTCGACGCCGGCTATCCGGCAATCACTGGTGCCGCGGCGTCGAACGTAACGATCGCCGTCGCCGAGGATATCTTCATCCCCGACGAGATCGTCGCCATCTCGCCGGCGAGTACCTCGCCGGCTATCACCGATATGGACGGTGACTATCTGCTCAGGACGGCGCCATCCGACGCCTTACAGGGCGACGTGATGGCCGAGATCGGCTACGAACAGGAAGGGCTCGAGACGTTGTCGACGTTCTTCCTGAACGACGACTACGGACAGGGGCTCTCCGACGCCGCCGTCGAGAACTTCGAGGAACTCGGCGGCGAGGTCTACGAGGAGGTCGCGTTCGAACCCGAACAGCCCTCCTACGACTCCGAACTCGAGTCCGCACTCGGGGACGATCCGGACCTGCTCATCGTCGTCGGCTTCCCCGACAGCGGCGAGCAGATCTTCCGGGATTACTACGACAACTTCGACGGCGACCACACGATCATGGTGCCCGACGGCCTCCAGGAGAACTCCTTGCCGGGTAACGTCGACAACCCGATGGAGAACGTCATGGGAACTGCACCGGGTGCGGACGGGCCGGAATCCGACGCCTTCGAGGAGCTCTACGAAGACGAATACGGCACGGGTCCGGGTGTGTTCACCGCTCAGGCGTACGACGCCACCGCAGTTCATATTCTCGCCCAACTCAGCGCAGACGACGCGACCGGGTCGGCGCTCAGCGAGCAAGTCCGTGCGGTCAGCGATCCCGGCGGCGAGGTCGTCGGTCCGAGCAATCTCGCGGACGGGGTCGAGATGGCCGCAGACGGCGAAGAGATCGAGTACCAGGGTGCATCCGGCCTCGTGGAATTCGACGACAACGGCGACGTCACTGCGGCGACGTACGACGTCTTCGAGTTCGATATGGACGGCTACACCGTCACCGAGACGATCGAGTTCGAAGCCGAATAGTACCACGAGGCGATCGACCGGGGTCGGCCCACACGGCGTTTTTACGATGTCGACGGCCGAATAGCCGCACCTACCCGCCGAGGAAGTCCTGTCGCACCTGCTCGTCACCGAGCAGCGCCTCGCCGGTATCCATGTACCGATTGCCACCCTGGACGAGGACGTAGCCGCGGTCACACCGGCGCAGAGCTTCCTTGGCGTTCTGTTCAACGAGCAAGACGGCGGTTCCGTCGTCGTTGATCCGGTCGATCCGGTCGAACATATCGTCGACCAGATCCGGCGCCAGCCCGGCGCTCGGTTCGTCGAGCATCAACAGATCCGGCTCGAGCATGAGCGCCCGCCCCATCGCGAGCATCTGCTGTTGGCCGCCGCTCATCGTGCCGGCTTTCTGGCTTTTGCGCTCTTCTAGGATGGGAAACCGATCGAAGATCCACTCGAGGCGATCCTCGGGGACCTCATCGAGGATGTACGCACCCATCTCCAGGTTCTCGATGACGGAAAGCGACGGGAACACGTTGTCGTTCTGGGGGACGTAGCCGATTCCCGTCCGGATGATCTCTTCGGGTCGTTTGCCGTGGATGGGCTCGCCGTCGAACGTGATCGAGCCGCCCATGTAGGCCGTCAGCCCGAAAATCGACTTCATGACCGTCGATTTCCCGGCGCCGTTGGGGCCGACGATGGTGACGTACTCGCCGGCATCGACACCCAGGTCGACGTCGTCGAGGATCTGTAAGTCGCCGTAGCCGGCGTCCAGACTCGAGGCCTCGAGCAACGCCATCAGACCTCACCTCCGAGATAGGCTTCGATGACTTCTTCGTCCGATTTGACCGCCTCGGGGGTTCCTTCCGCGAGAACCGATCCCTGGTGCATGACGATGACGTGTTCGGTATGGTTCATAATAACGTCCATATCGTGTTCGACCAGCAGGAACGTGTAGCCCTGTTCTTGCAGTTCGTGGATGTGTTCGAGCAGTTTCCTCTCGAGCGACGGGTTGACGCCGGCCATCGGCTCGTCGAGCAACAGCAGTTCGGGTTCGGTCAGCAGCGCCCGGGCCAGTTCGAGCAGTTTCCGCTGGCCACCGGAGAGGGTACCGGCGTACTCCTCGGCCAGGTGATCGATCTCGAAGAACTCGAGGACCTCCCAGGCGCGTTCGCGGAGTCGTTCTTCCTCTTCGACGACCGCCCCGCGGGTTCCGGGGGCGACCGACCGCCACATCGATTCGCCGAGCTGGTTTTTCGGCGCAAGCATCATGTTCTCGAGGACGGTCATCTCCGGGAACTCGCGGGCGATCTGGAACGTCCGAACGAGCCCGGCCGTCGCAACCCGATTCGGGGTCCGGCCGGTGATGTCGGTCCCGTCGAAGACGACCGATCCCTCGTCGGGTTCGTAGACGCCGGTGATACAGTTGAAGGTCGTCGACTTGCCGGCACCGTTGGGGCCGATCAGCCCGGTGATCGAGCCACGTTCGATTTCGAACGTCGCGCCGTCGACCGCCGTGATGCCGCCGAACTGTTTGACGACGCCCTCGACCTCGAGGATCGGGTCGTCGACGGATCGACGGCCGGAATCGGTGCCCGCGGCGCTGTCGGCCGTCGTCGGGCTCGAGTCGGCGTCACTCATCCGGCTCACCTCCGTCGCTCGCGGCGACACGGTCGGGCGTGGATGGGCGCCTCGAGAGGTCGGTCGCTGCGGCGATCTCCTTGCGGTGGCCCAGCAGTCCTTCGGGCCGCCAGAGCATCAGCAGGATCAAGACGACGCCGACGAGGACGAACCGCAACTCGTCGAGCGAGCCGACCAGATAGCCGACCAGCGGCGTGAGATCTCCGCTCCCGAGTTCGACGAACGCGTCGTAGATCGTCGGCGGCGAGCGGAGGTTGAGGTTCGCGTTGAGGATACTGCGGACGAAACGAGGGCCCTCCCAGAGGAACGCGGCGAAGGCGAAGCCGCCGATGACGCTGCCGGTGTTCGAGCCGGCGCCGCCGACGATGAGCGCGACGAAGATGTAGAACGTGATGATCGGCATGAAACTGTCCGGGCTGACGAAGCTTCGACTTCCCATCCAGAGCATGCCGGCGAGTCCCATCAGCGAACAGCCGACGACGAACGCGACGATCTTCGCGCGGTCGGTGTTCTTGCCGAGGGACTTGGCCGCGAGTTCGTCCTCGCGGATCGCCTTGAGGACGCGTCCGTACGGCGAGTTCGCGATGCGACTCAAAAACAGGTAGAAGAGGCCGACGAAGGCGATCAACACGGCCGTGTAGAGCCCACCGAGAATAACCGAGCGCTGGATCCCGACCGCCGCGCCGACCTCGAAGAGGAGCTCCCCGAGTTCGCCGATGACCGGCCGCTCGAGCAGCCACGGGATGATCGTGTCGACGGGCGGATACTGGATGCCGCTGCCGCCGCCGGTGCCGTAGACGGTGTCACCGACCTCGATCGACCGCAGGCTCCCCGAGAGCAGTGCGAGCCTGATGATTTCGGAGAGGCCGAGCGTGACGATCGCGAAGTAATCCGCACGAACACGAAGGGCGGGCAGGGCCGCGACGAGCCCGACCAGGCCGGCGGCGATCATCCCGCCGACGATGCCGATCGGGATCGGGAGGCCGAGTCCGGCCGGAGTGGCATCCGGTGCGGCCGTCAGGAACGCCATCGTGTAGACGCCGACGGCCATGAAGCCGGCGACGCCGATGTTGAACAGCCCGGTGTACCCCCAGTGGAGATTGAGCGCGAGGACGACGAGCGCGTAGACGGCGGCGTAAAAGGTCACCGTCCGGAAGAAGCCGACGATCGAGTTGATCCCGACGCCGCCGAGTAATCCGAGGACGGCAAACCCGCCGTAGGTCGCGAGGACGACGCCGACGATCAACAGCAGGTCGTACTGCCACTGCGGGAGGGCCTTGAGCCGATCGTGAGCGTTCGAGACGGGTTCGGGCAGCCTCGAGTCGCGTTCGCTCATGCCGTCTCCACCCCCTTGAACAGGCCATCAGGACGGAAGATCAACACGACGATCATCAGCGTGAAGGCGGCGATCTCGTTTAAGTCGGAGGGGATCCAGACCAGCGAGAGGTTGATCGTGAGGCCGATGACGAGCGAGCCCGCGAGTGCGCCGTAGATCGAGCCGATCCCGCCGAGGATAACCGCGGCGAAGATGAGCAACAGCAGGAACCAGCCGAGGTTGATCGTGACCTGCCCGCGATCGAGGACGATCAGATATCCCGCGACGCCCGCGAGGCCAGCTCCGATAACCCAGGTCGCGAAGATGACTCGTTCGGTGGGGATTCCCGTGATGAGCGCCAGGTCCTTGTTGTCGGACATCGCCCGCATCGACTTCCCGAGTTTGGTGTACTGCAACAGCAGGTGGACGCCGACGATCAGCGACAACGCCGAGATGACGAGCGTCGCCTCGTGGAGGTTGATCGTCTCGATCGGGACGAACGCCGGCGTCTCCCACTGTGGCGAGGAGGCGACGACGCCACGGGTGTCGGTCGTGTAAAACAGCGCGATGATGTACCTGAGCGCGAGTGCGACCCCGACGCTGGCGATCAGCAGCGTGATTCCGCTTGCGTCTCTGAGTTTCCGGTAGACGAGTCTGTCGATCGCGAGAGCGACCAGTATCGTCAACGCCGCGGCGACGATCAGTCCGAGCACGATCGCGATCGGGGCCGAGACGACGTCCATCCCGACGGCCCCCGGTTGTGCGCCGCCGTCCGCTCGCAACAGCAGCCGACTGCTCAGTTCCGCGATACCGATACCGCCGACGAGGTAGGCCGCCGTCCAGCCGGTGAAGGCGCCGGTGGTGATCAGATCACCGTGTGAAAAGTTCGCAAAGCGTAGAATACTGTACGTCATCGAGAGCCCGATCGCCGCGAGTCCGATGTACAACGAATCGACGATCCCGTTCCACGTAAACGCCCACAGCCGCCCGAGTGGCAACTCCCCGACGAGAACCTGCCGAACGAGATCGAGAACCAGTAGACCGACGACGGCCAACAACAGCCACCCGATCACCTCCTGTATCGATACGTCTGCAAATCGCCCCCGTTCAGTTCCTGCACTCATGTGTGCGAATGTCACATCGGGAGTTGATATAGTTCACGACGGGTGGGTGTCTCAAGGAGATCACTTTCAGATCTCGGATTTCGGGGTCACGGATCGATAGGAGCGACACACACTGTGGGCCGCAGGAAACTCACTGGAGACGACGTGACGGTCAGTTGCGGTGCCCCGAACTATCCTCGAAGCCCCACTCTCCCTCGACCACCCTGACCCAGTTCGCGTCGGCGGTGTCTTCGCCCACGCCGACCGACGAGGTCACGCTTCAGGCCAGAGCTCCTCGTGCAGTTCGTGGTCCTCGCCGGGCGAAAGGGTGAGACACTCGATCAGCCGGACTGCTTTGACGGCGTGTGGGCCCCCGATTTCGGGCGCCACGAATCGGAGCTCCTCGAGCGGGTCACCGTCGCGAGCAACGGCGAGCAGTCCGTCCAGGGCTCGAGTGACCTCGACGCAGACGCGATAGCCGTCTGCCGATTCCACGGCGACGTGAGTCGTCTCCGGTGGGACCGACGCCAGCTCGAGCGCGTCGAACAGCTCCACCCCGCTCCAGCGGGCAGTGTACCGATTACCCGAGGCACAGACGACCTCGATCGAACGCTCCCGACGCGGGAGCGAGGCGACGGCGTCGCCATCGACCAGCACCGTCTCCTCGGCGACGAGTTCGATCGGGGCGTCGAGTGGCGCTGGTGTCGACATGGTATGTCAACTGTCGGTTCGAGAGCGGCCTAAATCTGCGGACTGTTCCGGTTCCGTGGGAACGTCGTCCCGTTCGAGTCAAATCACGCGGTACGGACCGAGTCTGGTCCCGTCGAGCAGGTAGGCCTCCCCCTCGGCTAGCCCGGCGGGAAGAAACGGCGCGAGAAACGACTGGTCGGGGAGGTTCACCCAGGTGCCGCCGACGAGGTCGTTGAACGCCGGGACGACCACCAGTCGCGGGGGTGTCCCGTCCTCGAGCCACGGGAGCTCCGCGTACTCCGGCCGCGGCCGGAAGGGGCCCGGGTCGAGTCGCCCCCGGAGCCAGACCCGTTCGACGCGGCTCCCACCGACCTCGTCCTCGAGACGGACGCAGGGATGTTCGTGGCCGAGACAGAGCACGTCGCCCTCGAGCGCCGCCGGTTCGGGCCAGGTGTGGCCGTGACAGACGCCGATCCCGTCGAGTGCGACGCCTGCGCCGGGGACGACCTCGATCGACGGCAGGTCGGTCGAGGCGGCCCACTCGCCCTCGAGCAGCCATGACTCGATCCCGCCGTCGTGGTTGCCCTTGACCACCGTTACCGACAGCGACGCCGGCAGCGACTCGAACAATACCTCGAGTTCGCCCCGTTCGGCCCCGCCCGGGTCGCCGATCGAGTGCATGAGGTCGCCGAGGACGACGAGTCGGTCGGCGCCGGTTCGCTCGAGCAACGCGAGCAGTCGCTCGCGGCGGTCGCCCGC
>LKMK01000052.1 GCA_001563805.1 Natrialbaceae archaeon B1-Br10_E2g2 | reverse complement strand
TAAGCTCGCCCGCGTATCGGCAAGTACTGGAGTGGGAGACCCTCCGGGAACGTGGATTCGCCGCCGACTACTCATACATCATTCAATCGATAGCTACCGGTGCTGGTGCTCTGGACGAGAGTTCAGGCCCGGGAGACGCAGCTTCCCGGTGTTACAGCGGTTCGATTCCGCTGATCGGCGTTAGAGCGGCCAGAGCGGCGAGGAACCTCCCGTACCCATCCCGAACACGGAAGATAAGCTCGCCCGCGTATCGGCAAGTACTGGAGTGGGAGACCCTCCGGGAACGTGGATTCGCCGCTTTCATTCATACTCGTATAGTACTACCTCTAACTGTTTGTCCACCGTTCGCACTGTCCGCGGTTCTCGCTCGGGTTTGCTTCGAAGCACGCTCCCGTCGTGCGATCGGGTGCGCACTGGCTTTCAGTGCTACTACAATGGCTACCCTGTCTTTCAAACGACCAGCTCGAGCACAGCGCTAATTGCGCACCGGCCTCCCCCGAGTCTCAACTGAGATTTGCCAGACACACCTGAGATGCGAAGCTTTTTGCGATTCGTCACCAATGATCCGGTAGTAGTTCATTACGCTCTCCCGTCATCGTGCGGTAGACCGATTGTTCCTGGGGCCGCCTGGCTGATCGGTCCGCTTCTGGAGAGCAGACGATCGAACAGGGCGATACTGCGGACACTGACATTATCCATGAGCGACGATACGACCCATCCCGATTTACTCGAGCGCGTTCGAA
Organism: Natrialbaceae archaeon B1-Br10_E2g2; assembly: GCA_001563805.1. Taxonomy (GTDB): domain Archaea; phylum Halobacteriota; class Halobacteria; order Halobacteriales; family Natrialbaceae; genus Natrarchaeobaculum. The sequence continues at coordinate 14,692 of LKMK01000052.1, read as the reverse complement.
CTGAAGTTCCATCTCACCTCGACGTCACCGAGGTCCAGTACGAGGGACCGGACCTCGTCATCTATACCGACACTCCACAGGAGTTCGCGACGGACGGCGGGATTCTCGGTGAGCTCGCGAGATCGCTTCGCAAGCGAGTGACGATCCGTCCGGTTTCGGGAACGCAGTCGAGTCCGGCCGAGGCCGAAGGGACGATTCGAGAGATCGTCCCCGACGAAGCGAATATCCGCGATCTCGAGTTCCATCCGGTCGTCGGGGAGGTGTTGATCGAGGCCGAAAAGCCGGGGCTGGTGATCGGTCGACGTGGAAGCACGCTTCGCGAGATCACCCAGGAAGTCGGCTGGAACCCCGAGGTCGTTCGGACGCCGCCGATGGAGTCGTCGACGGTGGACAACGTCCGGAACTTTCTCACACAGGAGCGAGGCGAACGACGGGAGTTCCTCCGGGACGTCGGCGAGCGGATCCACAGGCCAGCACGGGAGGACGTCGACTGGGTTCGGATAACGACGCTGGGTTGTTGTCGCGAGGTCGGGCGCGCGAGTTTCGTCCTCCACACGCCGAATACGCGCATCCTCGTCGATTGCGGTGACAAACCCGGAGCCGAGGGTGAGGTTCCGTACCTCCACGAACCGGAAGCGATGCCGTTGACCGACCTCGACGCCGTGGTCCTCACGCACGCGCACCTCGACCACAGCGCGCTGCTCCCCTTGCTGTTCAAGTACGGCTACGACGGCCCGATCTACACGACGGAGCCGACGCGGGATCTGATGGGGCTGTTGCAACTCGACTATCTGAGCGTCGCCTCGAAAGAAGGCCGGACGCCGCCGTACTCGAGCGAGCAGGTCCGCGAGGCGATCAAGCACACGATCCCGGTCTCCTACGGCGACGTGACCGACATCGCGCCGGACATCAAGCTGACGATGCACAACGCGGGCCACATCCTGGGGAGCGCGTCGGCGCACTTCCACGTCGGCACGGGCTTTTACAACGTGGTCTTCTCCGGCGACGTTCACTACGAGCCGACGCGGCTGTTCAACGGTGCCGTCAACGACTTCCCACGAGTCGAAGCGATGGTGATGGAGTCGACGTACGGCCGGGCGAACGACTACCAGACGGACACCGACGAGAGCGAAGCGCAGGTCCGCGAGATCATCAGGGAGACGTACGAACAGGACGGGATCGTCGTCATCCCCGCGTTCGCGGTCGGTCGCTCACAGGAGCTCATGCTCGTCCTGGAAGAGGCGATGCGGGAAGACGAGATCCCGACGATGCCGGTCTATCTCGACGGAATGATCCGGGAAGCGACGGCAATCCACACGGCCTACCCGGAGTACCTCCGTGACGGACTCCGCCAGCGGATCCTCCACGAGGACGACAATCCGTTCGTCGCAGAGCAGTTCAGACAGGTCGACGGTGGCCAGGAGATGCGCGAGGAGATCGCCGGCGGCGATCCCTGTGTCATCCTCTCGACGTCGGGGATGGTGACCGGCGGCCCGATCATGTCGTGGCTCGAGTTGCTCGGCCCGAATTCGGAGAACACGCTCCTGTTCGTCGGCTATCAGGCGGAGGGAACGCTGGGCCGCAGAATCCAGAGCGGACGCACGGAGGTCTCGCTCAACGGCCAGCAGGGGCGTGCAAAACGGCTCACGCTCGCGTGTCGGATCGAGTCGGTAAGCGGGTTCTCGGGACACGCAGACCGTGCCGGCCTCGAGCAGTACGTCGGGGAGATGAATCCACGACCGGAGACGATTCTGTGTGTCCACGGCGACGAGCAGGCGACGGACCAGCTCTCGTCGGCACTGTATCAGAAGTACAATATCCGGACTCACCAGCCGAAGAACCTCGAGACGTTCCGCTTCCCGTGACCCCGGCTGTGTGAGAGGCTCGCCCCCGTGTCCTTCGGGGCGGATGGCAGCCGGGATCGGAGACGGTGCCTCAGTCGACGCCCTGGCTCGCGGGGATGGTCACGTTCCTCGCGGGGCGAGCTCGTCTCTCACCGGGAGCGGGTGTGGGTCCGCGGGGAGCTCGACGGCGAGTCGCGTTTCACTCAACCATCGCAGAGCCGATGGGCTCTAGATCTGCGGTCCTCTGCCCACCGTTGGGTCAAGGCCGGGACCACCGAGCGCCGTCGGACTCGAGCGATCAGAATAGCAACTCGTCGTGTACAGAAGTGAGTCTGCGGTGAGTGATACGCGTACTTGACCGACTACACTATCCGGATGATGTTCCCGTTCCTCGTCGTGTGGATGTCCCGCCCGAGCGTATAGCCCTGGTTGGACGCGAGGTCGACGTATCCGGAGAGCCCTTTGAGATCCTGGTGGGCGGGGATGATGTGCTGGGGCTGGAGCGCATCGAGCATCGTGTAGTGGCCTTCCTGACAGAGGTGGCCGGAGACGTGGATGTCGTCGTAGACGCGGGCGCCCTGCATGCCGAGGAGTTTCTCGGCCTGGTAGCGCTGGCCAACGTTCGTCGGCTCCGGGATGACGCGAGCGGAGAAGACGACCTTGTCGCCGTCGTCGAGGTCGTACGGCGTCTCGCCGCGGGCCATTCGCGTGAGCAACGCACGCGGCTCGCCCTGGTGTCCCGTCACGACGGGGAGGAAGTTCCCCTTCCCGTCGTTCATGATCCGCTCGAGCGTCTGATCGATGGAGCGGCGATAGCCGACCATGTCGACGTCCGACGGGAAGTCGACGTCGAGTCGTTTCGCGGTCCCCGAGTAGCCTTCCATCGACCGGCCGAGGAGGATCGGTTGCCGCCCGATCTCTCGAGCGAACTCGACGAGCGACTTCACCCTGGCGATGTGACTCGAGAACGTCGTGGCGACGATCCCGCCGTTGTAGTCTTCCATGCTGTAGAGCGTATCCCGGAGGTGTTCGCGGGCGACGGCTTCCGAGGGAGTTCGCCCCTTCTTGTTCGCGTTCGTACAGTCTTCGATGTAACAGAGGACGCCCTCTCCCTCACGACCGATCTCGCGGAACCGTTTCATGTCGATCGGGTCGCCGATGACCGGCGTGTGATCGACGCGTTTGTCCAGCCCGTAGACGATGGCGCCTTCGGGCGTGTGGAGGACGGGATTGATCGCCTGGATGATCGAGTGGGTGACGTTGACGAACTCGAGTTCACAGCCGTGGTCGCCGATCGTCATCGTCTCGCCAGCGTCCATCCGTACCAACTCGTTGTCGGAGCCGAACTTGTTCTCGTCCTCGAATTCGCCTTTCACCAGTTCGAGGGTAAACGGCGTCGCGACGATCGGGGCGTCGTATCGGTGAGCGAGCTTGCTGATCGCGCCGATGTGATCCAGGTGGCCGTGGGTCGGAACGATCGCTCGCACGTCTCCCTCGAGGTCGCTCATGACCCGGTCGTCGGGGATCGCGTCCATGTCGATCAGGTCGAGACTGTGCATCCCCTCCGTTTGGATGTTGTCGTGGATGAGGACCTTCGACAGGTTCAGCCCCATGTCGAAAATCACGATGTCGTTGCCAGCGCGGACGGCGGTCATCTGCCGTCCGACTTCTTCGTAGCCGCCGATGGTTGCAATCTCTATTTCCATAGCTAGAGCCGATCATAGCGGTCCGTCCCACAGTGTGGCCCCGTATCCGTCGGCGCCAGAGAGAGCAGTCGACCGACGAAAACCGTGTTGCGGTCGCGTCTTCGACGTCGATCCGTACCCATGCGAAGGACTGCGCGTCTTTCGGTTACCTGACTAGAACCCGCTCGAACGTATATATCTCTGGATTCTCTTTCCGGTCCGTCGTCGGGACCGTCGCTCTTTCGTGACGTGCGCTCGCGATGGCGGACGAACGTGTGACCACTGGCGTGGACGGACGTGTGGGCACTGGCGTGAACGAACGTATCACTACGGTGTCGGTGCGACTGTACTACCGGACGCCGACCGGCAAACTGCCGGTTGCTACCGTCTCACTCGCTGTCGTCGGGCTCGAGTTCGAACTGTTCGTTTTCGGTGACGGTGTTGAGCACGATGCTCGTGTTGGACTGGTTGATGTCGGGGTCGGTGATCAGGCTCTTGATCTGATCGTTCATGTCGTCGGTGTCTTTGAACTTGCCGATCGCGATCACGTCGTAGTCGCCGGTGACCTCGTAGACGGATATCATCTGCCGGTGGTCTTTCAGCGTCTCCGTGATCTCGGGAAGGGCGCTGCCTTCGGCTTTGAGTTGCATCACGGCCGTCACGTCGAACCCGACGGCGTCGTAGTTGACCCGCGGCGTGTACGCCTCGATCACGCCCTCTTCTTCGAGATCCGAGAGGTGGTTCGAAACCGTCGTGACGGAGACGTCGAGTTTTTCTGCGAGGCTCCGCAGACTTGCGCGGCCGTCGCCGAGTAATTCGTTCACTAAATCTTCGTCCAGGTTCTCGTAGGCCATTGCAACAAGCGATACTCTGCACGTAGAAAATATTTATGATGTCCAATAACCTCTCCCGTGACGGCCGTCTTGTTCCGAGATCTCGTTCTTCGAGGGGACCGACGGTCCACCGGATCGAGTGCTCGATGGTCAAAGACGGCCGCGCTCGAGCGTCTCGACGCGTCTTTGGGTCGACGTCGTACGTTTCGGATTGCAACTCGAGCACCGTCGCCGGCGGCGCAACCCCGTCCCTGGAACCGGATTCACCGGCCATCGTCGCTCCTGAAGAACTCTGTGGGAGCCGACGACCGACTCGACGGCCACCGTGAGCTATCGCCCGGCCTGAACTGTCAGTCGCTACCGTAGCCGACGGAACGATCGGCCCGATATTATCATCCACGCCTCCTAAGTTAGCAGGATTTAATAACAATGGAAGTAATTTTGGTAATTACATGGGCAAGGTATCGGTAACGGAAGCGTCGATAACGTACGTCCTCGGGCGAACCCGACGGTTTGCGATCACGTCGGCTTTCATCGGCGTGTTCGTCGGTGGATCGGTTGCACTGGCATACGGCGGGTCGCTGGCCACCCACCTCGTGACACTCACACTGGTCACGATCGCCGTCACCGGCGGCCTCTGCTGGCTGCTGTGTCGGCTCGCAGCCTGGGTGACCGCCGGAACCGGCCGCTACGAAATCCCCAACCCCACGTGGAACTCCCCACGGAGTGCCGCGACGGGGAGCGGACTCGAGGGACAGCGCACACGCGAGGACCCCACACTGGTGGACGATAGATGACGCTCCGGAACGCCGACGCCGTGGTCGTCGGTGCGGGGGCTGCGGGTATCGGCACCGCCGTGGCGCTCTCGTTGCTCGACTGCGAGTTGGTCGTCCTCGACCGGGACGAGATCGGCGCCTCGTTTCGCCGGTGGCCCGAGGAGATGCGATTTATCACCCCGTCGTTCCCGAGCAACAGCTTCGGACTGACCGACCTGAACGCGATCACGCCGAACACCTCGCCAGCGGTCACGCTCGACCGGGAACACCCGAGCGGGGACGAGTACGCCGATTACCTCGAGGCTGTCGCGGACTTCCACGACCTCTCCGTCGAGACCGGGGTCGAGGTGACGGAAGTTCACCCACGCAGTGCGGTCGAACCGGGACCGGCCCCCGAACCGACGGCGCGATCGAGCGCCGTCCCGGCCGTCGACGGCGGTGCGGTGCCCGACTCCGAGGGCGAGCCGGACGAGACGACCGACGGTGGCTTCGTTCTCGAGACGACCGCCGGCCCCGTTCACACCCGGTTCGTCGTCTGGGCGACCGGACAGTTCGGGTCCCCGCGACGGGACGTCGTTCCCGGCGCCGACGCGTGCGTTCACACCAGCGAGATCCGGTCGTGGACCGACCACGCGGCCGCGAGCAGCACGGACGAGTTCCTGATCGTCGGCGGCTACGAGAGCGGCATCGACGCCGCCGTCGCGCTCGTCGAGGCGGGCTGTCGAGTTCGCGTGCTCGACCGGGGAGAGCCGTGGGCGACCCGCGGCCCCGACCCGAGCGAAGTACTGTCGCCGCACACTTTGAGGCGCCTCGAGTCGGTGGCCGACACCGATCGGCTCCTGGTCGAGGGCGGTGCCGTCGTCGAGTCGGTCCGCCGTGACGGGGACGGCCCTTTCGAGGTTCGGGCCCGACCCGCCGACGGATACGAACTCGACGAGGGAGAGTCCTCGACGTACACCGTACCGACGCGGCCAATCCTCGCGACCGGGTTCGAGCCCGCTCTCGGGCCGGCTGCCGATCACTTCCAACGCGAGGAGGGCGTAATTCAGCTGACGGAACGGGACGAGTCGCCGACGACTCCCGGACTGTTCCTCGCCGGTCCGGACGTCACACACAACGGCGTCAAATTCTGCTTCATCTACAAGTTCAGGGCCCGGTTCCCGATCATCGCCGAGACCATCGGGAGCCGCATCGGCGTCGAGACCGCGCCGCTCGACGTCTACCCGGAGCAGAACATGTACCTCGAGGACCTGTCGTGCTGTGGGCCGGATATGTGCGATTGCTGATACGTTCGAATGACGACTCACCAACACCGAGAGACGAAGAGTAGTACAGGAGCCGACCGGGAGACGGTCGTCGTGGTCGGCAAGGAAAGCGTCGGCAAGTCCGAACTCGTGTCGTCGCTGACCGGGGATCGGCCGACGAGCGGCAACTTTCGCGGGACGACCGTCCGGAGCGAGCGGTACGCGACGGCGGACTACGAGTTCGTCGACACGCCCGGGATCGTGCTCGACCAGGATACCGAAGCGACGCGCGACGCGCTGTCGCAGGTCGCCGAGGACGAAACGGTGTTGCTCGTCGTTCCCGCCACCGATATCGATAGCGATCTCGGGGCGCTGCTTCCGCTGGTCGACGGACACCTCGGTGCCGTCGTGGTGACGTTCTGGGACAAGGTCGAGGCGACCGACGAAACGCGCCGCGATCTCGAAACGCTGAGCGCCGACATCGGCGTCCCCATCGTTCCCGTCGACGCGCGAAACGTGTCGCGCCCGATCGCGGACGGCGGGACCGAATCCGTCGGGACCGACGCCGACTACGGCGTGACCGACGACTTCTCCCGGATCGTGCGGGCCCTCGAGCAACCGGGGATCTTCCCGGAGGAGGCGACGCGCGAGATCGGACGGCGGATCGAACCGCCCGAGAGCGTCTTCGAGTGGCCGTACGTCGGGCCGGCGGTCAGCATCGCGCTGTTGCTGTTCCCGGCGGCGATCGCGGTCTGGTTCGCGAACACGCTCGCGGGGGAACTCGATCCGATCGTCGGAGCCGCGTTCGAGCCTCTGGTCGCGTGGGCCGCGACGTTCCCAGAACCCCTCGCGACGATGCTCACCAACGAGTACGGCTTCCTCTCGATGGGGCCGTTCCTGTTCGTCTGGGCCGGCCCGACGATGCTCGTCTTCGCGGTCGTCCTCGGCGTGTATACGAACACGGGGCTCGTGACGCGGATGACCGTCTCGTTGCATCCGACGATGCGACGGGTCGGGCTCACCGGCCGCGATCTGGTCCGGGTGGTGATGGGATTCGGCTGTAACGTCCCCGCGGTCATCAACACCCGATCGTGCAGCGACTGTACGCGCTGTACGACGATCTCGGCGATCTCGTTCGGTTCCGCGTGTTCCTACCAGTTCCCGGCGACGCTCGCGGTCTTCGCGGCCGTGGGGATGTGGTGGCTCGTCGGCCCCTATCTGCTGGTACTGGCGGTCACGACGCTCATCTATGTCGCCGTGATCGCCCCACCCGAGGCCAGACAGTCACACACGGTGATCGATCGACGGACGTTCCTGAACTGGCCCGACCCGCGCGCCGTCGCCCGTGAGGCCTGGAGTGCGCTTCGGGAGTTCGTGGTGAAGGCGTTGCCCGTATTCGTCCTCATCACCTTCGTGGCCGCGCTGCTCGACGAGGGTGGCGTGATCGACGCGCTCGGCGGCGTTCTCGGGCCGGTGATGGGCGTGTTCAACCTGCCAGCCGAGGCGGCGCTCACCGTCGTGCTGGCCTCGGTCCGGAAAGATGGGATCGCCCTGCTGACCGAAGGTGGGACTGCGACGGCGCTCTCTCCGCTCGAGGTTCTCGTGGCAGTGTATCTCGCCGGCGTCCTGTTGCCCTGTCTCGTGACCGCGTTTGCCGTCGCTCGAGAGGTGTCGACACGCTGGGCGCTGAAAATGATGGCCCGTCAGGCGATCGCAGCCGTCGGGTTTTCGATCGCGATCGCCTGGCTCGGCTGGGGGCTGCTCCGACTCGTCTAACGTCACCGTGCCAGCCGAGCGGACCGGAACAGCGACTTCGAGTCGGGTCGTCCGTCGCCGTGGCCCCCCCGGACCGGCCTCGGTCGATAGTAGCCACTGCACGTCAGTGCACGCGCGATCGCACGAGGGGGACGCGGTTCGGAGCGAGAAACCGAGTGGGAACCGCGGACAGTGCGATCGATGTGTAACCCGTTTCGGCTGTTGCTGTAGCGGCCTCGATCCGCCGATCGATCAGTCGTACTTTCGAAAGCCCATGTCGCGGGCCATCTCTCGGAACGACTGCCGACACAGCCAGATATCGTACTTGCCGATCAGACCCTGCTCGCGACCGGTGTCTCTGCAGACGCGCTGGTTTCCGGTCCGGTCGCCGTTCGCGTCCGTGTCGCCGGTCGACTCGTCTGTCGACTCCGTCGACGCGTCGGTCGTCATGCCAGCTCCGCCGCTCTGCGTCTCAACGACGGGTCGATCGTCGTGTCTTCGGCGAGCTCCTCGAGAACCGTCCTGGCGTTACAGTCCGCGAGTCCGTTGAGTGCGTGCCGCCGGAACTCCCCGCGGAGGCCGCCCATTCGGACGAGAATTCCGAGGTTCGTCGCCTCGCCCGAGCGGGCGAGCGAATCGATCGCGTCGTAGCGTTGCGTTTTCGAGACGTTCTTCTTGACTGCCGTTTGGAATGTCGTAGACATCGTTTGAGGGGGTCGGTAGTTATCGCGCGTCCTCGAGCGTACAGTACGAGTCGTCGCGGGCCGAAATCCACGTCGTCACCAGCGAGTCTCCCGTGGCGATCGAGTAGATCGTACACAGGTCCGGCCCCGAATCGGTCGGTTCGACGATGGCACGACACGCTGGCGAGGGGTGCTCGTCGGACGGTGGCGATTCCGCTTCGGTCACGTGATCGTTCGGGCGCTGTGGGCGCACTCTGTGACGATACCGTCGAGCTCTCGGTCGCCGCTCTCGGGAACCACGTGATCGAGCGTGGTGGGTTTGCCGTCACCGAACGGTCCGGCCGGCTCCGCCACGCGGGTCGTCTGTTCAGCCATACGCTAACAACCACTCCGACTGCCGTAATATAAGTTATTATCTAATCCAGAGATCTTATTAAGAACCGCGGAGTGGCTCCCACCATCGACGCGACGTATCCCACATGACGACACGCACCTCAACCCAGAGATACGGCTGTACCATCGTCGGGGGCGGAATCCACGGTACGTACCTCGCCCAGCGGCTCCTCGAGGACGCGCCGTTCGAGCGGTCCGACATCTGTATCCTCGATCCGCACGACCGATTACTGGCGTCGTTCCGCGAGAAGGCGAGCGTTTGTGGCATGGAGTCGCTCAGATCGACGTTCGTCCACCACGTCGGCACCGACCCGTTCGGTCTCGAGAGGTTCGCCGAAGCGACCGACCGGGAAGCCGAACTCGTCCCGACGGTCGACTATCCGCCGCGACCGTCGCTCGAGCTCTTCGTAGACCATGCGGAGCACGTGATCGACCGGACGGACCTCGAGTCGCTCCATCGTCAGGCCATTGTCGACGCGATTGACGACCGTCCCGGCGCGACGGGACTTCGACTCGAGACGACCGCGGGACCGATCGATACCGACTACTGCGTGCTGGCCATCGGCCACGGGGGGCGGCTCCGCTGGCCGGACTGGGCGACCGATCTCGAGCACGTCGACCACGTCTGGGAGGGGTTCGATCCCGACGCCTCGGTCGACCGAACCATCGTCGTCGGCGGCGGCATCACCGCTGCCCAACTCGCGTGTGCGCTGAGCGAGACGCAGTCGGTGGCCCTCCTCTCGCGGCACCCGCTCGAGTGGGCGGTCTCCGAGGCGGACCCGCCGTGGATCAACTGGTCGCACATCGAAGCGAATCTCCACACGCTGCCGCCGGGCTCGAGCGATCGGTTCGACGTCGTCTCGGACGCCCGCCACACGGCGACGGTTCCGCCGTACCTCTACGAGGAGTTCGCGGACCGAACCGACGACGGCGCGTTGACGCTCACACAGGGTGCGGTCGAATCGGCGACGGTCGACGACGGGTCGGTTCGCATCTCCCTGGACCACGGGTTGCAGTTACTCGGCGATCGCGTCGTCCTCGCGACCGGCTTCGAACCGGTGTTCGAGCACCCGTTCGTCGATCGTATCGCCGACGAACTCGATCTGGCCCGTGGCTATCGGGGAATGCCGGTGCTGGACGACGAGACGCTCGCCTGGCAGCGCGACGACGGCGGGGTCCGTCCGCTGTACGTCTCCGGGGCGCTCGCGCTGGGGACGGTCGGTCCGTACGCGCCGAACCTTCCGGGTGCCAGACGGGCCGGCGACCGGATTACGGCCGCTATCGAACGGGATCTTCGTCGCTCCGGCGCCGACGAGACGGGCACGTCGGCGTGTGATACGGGCGTGTCCGACTGAACGGATCACGTCGCTCTCTCGGAATGCCGGCCCTGCTCACAGCTTCGCCGGCGATCTCCCCGGCCGTTCGCCCTCGAGTTCGGACTCGAGGAACCCGACGATCAGCTTCCCCGCCCGCCTGGCGCCCACGACGTTGCGGGCGAACGGGCCGAGCACCTGCTGTGCGGCGATGCCCGAAACCGCGATCCGCGAGGGCGACCCGTCCGCTCGCAGCCACCGGAGCGTGTCGTCGTCCAGCACGGGCGCCCCGCGGTAGCCCGTCTGCAGCGTCGATTCTCGCCGCAGGTGCCGAAACAGCTCGCCGTCGTACGGCGAGTCGAACCCCGTCGCACAGATCAGTTCGTCGAGACAGTAGGCGCTCCCGTCCCGACAGGTGACGACGACCGGTCCGCCGGCGTCGGTCGCGACCGCGATCTCCGAGCGCTCGAGGTCGACGTGACCGTCCTCGAGCGCTCGCTGCACGCGGCGAAACACGTACGGAGGTATCGTGCCGTCGTACCGGGCCTCGGCGACCAGTTCCTCGCGAGCGCGCGAGGCGGGTGGATGGGCGTGGAGCCGCTCCATCGCCTTCGAAACGTGCATCCAGTCGGTGCTCGCCTCGAGCGTCTCCACGTGAAACGGGCTTCGGGCGAACACCACCACGTCACGCCCCGGCTGGGCGAGCGTCGTCGCGAGCTGTCCGGCGGTGATGCCGCCGCCGACGATTCCGACGGTCGACGTCTCGCCGACCGCGTCGGGATCGAACGTCGGGTCCCAGACGTGCGTCACCGCTCTCGGCGAGTCGGGTTCCGTCGCCCACTCCGGATAGGTGAACGAGCGACCGTGCCCGACGGCGAGGAGACACCACCGGGCGTGGACGCGCCCGCCGGTCGTCTCGACCCGGACGCCGTCCCGACGATCGACGACGTCCGTGACTCGAGCGTCTACCCGGATCGACTCGAGGTCGTACCGATCACAGAGCCACTCCGCGTGGTCGAAAAACAGCGACGCGGTCGGTCGCTCCGCGCCCACCCTGGTCGGAACGAACTCGGCTTCGCGCCCGCGCGCTCGAGCGAAATCCCTGAGCGAGAACGGGTCGGTCCCGACGTGGTGGACGAACGGTGACCGCAACTCGACCATCCCGCACTGGCGACACTTCCGGCGGAACGACTCGAGAAGACCGGATGGGTCGACGATACGCAACGCATCCGGCCCGATCAGCTCCGCTCGTAGCAGCCGAACGGCCAGGTGAACGCCGTGGACACCACCACCGACGATCGTGACGAGCGCGTCAGTGTCCGATTCGGCCTGCCCCATCGTCGTCCTCTAACCCACCGCGGATCGACCTGTACGCGCCTCGAGACGGCCCGGTCGTCGTCTTTTGGTCAGTCGTGCCCGCGGCGTTCCCTCGTCGACGGGAGGGCTGGCGAAGACGCCGTCTGCTGCGCTCTGATACGGTTCACGCCCGCTTCCGATCGTCCGGGTCGCCGGTAAAGTCGGTGGCACTGATACTAACAACTCAAACTCCACTTACAATTAAAGTTATTATTAATAGGGCAGGGTTTAATAACGAGCGCGAGCTCGTGCACTGGTCGGTCCGTGCTCGTGGCCCGGCTCGAGGCCGCGGACGACGTCCGGTACGCCCCCGTCGTCAATCCGCGTCCGTACTCGATCGTGTGGGCGATCCAACGCACTCGCGGATGCACCCGATTTCACGTCGTAGCGAAACGCGTCGCCGGTCGCATGCGGGAGGTTCGGCGGCGCCTCACGCGTCGACGTATGACCCGTCATTATCTGTTACCGAGCAAACACGCTCGCTGCTCACCCAGGTCGGATCGTTCATCGACGGACTTCGGAGTCTGAATACGCGTCCGTGTTCCCGTCTCACAATCAGGGTGCCAAATTCGACAGACGGGACGGAGTTCAAGCGGGTGCTGTACCGCTTCTACGACCTACTAATTATCACGATTGAAAGTCTTTCAGGACTGTATTTACTCCAGACAGCTACACCATCAACTGATTATATATAGCTGGAGTAGCCATCGACAATTACGCACTGAAAACGGGAGACAGGAAGGTGACGCGCAAGGGACGGTCTACCCCCAATCCCTTCGCACCGGCATGGTTCCATGCCGGACGACATAATCCTTCTGACCGTTTTGGTGCTGTCAATGGGATTCCCATGTTAGACGGAAAACAACTCTCGAAGAAGCTGATCGGATCGGAAGACGACCGTGCGGTATCGCCGGTCATCGGCGTTATCCTGATGGTCGCGATTACTGTGATCCTCGCTGCTGTGATCGCGGCGTTCGTGCTGGACCTCGGTGGCAGCGTCGGCGAGGACCCGCAGGCCGGCGTGGACGTCGACGACTCCACTCTCGAAGAGACGGAGGTTTCAGTGACGTCGATGGGGAACTCGGATGGTGTGGCTGTTGTCAATAGCAGTGGTGACGCTGAGGTATGGCTCAACAGCACCGGCTCATCAGCCGTAGTTAACGCCGACGGAAATGGGGACAACAGTTCAGTTGTCGCCTACATCGGTGATCAAAGTTCCGTCGCCGGTGAAGACGATCTAGATAATGCCGAATCGACTGCCGTAGTCGCCAACATCGACAACTGACCCCGATTCACTCTTCTTTTTTAACGCGTAGTAGTGACCGTTCCGGTCGGTCTCTACCGTGCGTCGCTGACGTCGTTATCGTGGCCACCCACCGTGTGATGTTTGCGGAACGAGCTGTGGCAGCGAGGGGCGCTCGTACGACTCGCCAATCTGCACAGCGGGATCCCTTTTGCGTCTCGACTGTCCCTTCGGCACTTCGGCGATTTTCGTTTGTTCTCCGTTCCATCGACCCGGGGCCGAGCTCCCGGAGCGTGCGCTCGAGATCACGTCGGTCCGCCTCGGCCCCAGCGCGATAGTAGAATCGAGCGCGCCAGCGACCGCCCGGATTCGGTGGTCTGGCGACGGGACGTGTGCTCGAGGACGCGCTGGCAATTGGTGATGACGTCCAGCCATCGGCGTAGGAATATCGCTCTGAGGTCCGCACAAGATTCGACGGAGCAACCGGGGCGACCGAACCGATCGGATACGTTCTTCAGGACGTGAATCTGGTTCCGTGTTTCTGTTTGGCAACCCGGACACTCAAATCGCCAGACTCCGGTGAGTTCAAGGGGGTGCTGTAACGATTCTACGACATACTAATTATCACGACTGAAAGCCTTTCAGGACTGTGTTTACTTCAGGAAGGGATACTATCAACTACTTATATATGGATAGAGTAGCCACCGACTAGTACGCACTGAAAACGGGAGACGGGAAGGTAACGCGCGAGGGACGGTCTACCCCCAATCCCTTCGCACCGGCATGGTTTCATGCCGGACGGTATAACCCTTCTGACCGTTTTGGTGCTGTCAATGGGATACCCATGTTAGATGGAAACCAACTCTCGAAGAAGCTGATCGGATCGGACGACGAACGTGCGGTATCGCCCGTCATCGGTGTGATTCTCATGGTCGCGATTACCGTGATTCTCGCGGCCGTGATCGCGGCATTCGTGCTGGACCTCGGTGGTAGTGTCGGCGAAGACCCGCAGGCAGGCGTGGATATCGATGATTCCAATTCAAGTGAAGTCTCTGTGTCGGTGACCTCGATGGGGAACTCCGACGGTGTTGCCGTTGTTAACGGTAGTGGTGAAGTTGTGGAACAAAAAGGAACTGATGATGACTACGCGTACATGAACTCCACCGGCTCCAGTGTTACGGTTAATGCCACACACCGAGATGCTGGAAGCGTTGTAGCCTATATTGGCGACACCGATACGGTAGTTGCTGGGGATGAGGATGGCCTAGACGACGCCGAATCGACGGCAACAGTCGGTAGCATCGATAGCTAACTGGACCCACAACTCCTCCATGACTACAGTCGCATCGGGTACCGAGCGCGGGGTATCGACCGTTATCGGGGTGGTACTCGTTGTCGATATCACCGTCCTGATCGCCGCCGTCATCGGCGTCATGATACTCGATTTCGGGGATAGCCTCGAGACCGAAGTCCAGGCTGGCGTTTCGATCGACACCGAGACCGACGCGCTGGTCGTCTCGATCGTCACGCTCGGCGACGCCGAGTCCATCACCCTCACTGGCGACCC
>LKMK01000051.1 GCA_001563805.1 Natrialbaceae archaeon B1-Br10_E2g2 | reverse complement strand
TGTCTCTTCGGCGTCCTCCGTCTCATCTGCTGTCTCTTCGGCGTCCTCCGTCTCATCTGCTGTCTCTTCGGCGTCCTCCGTCTCATCTGCTGTCTCTTCGGCTTCCTCCGTCGCTTCGGCCGTCGGCTCCAGCCCCGCTTCCGTCCCGTCCTCGTCGGCGGCTTCCCCTGGCTCGTCCTCGGCATCCTCCGTTTCCTGCTGGTCGTCTTCGAGGACTCCCTCGAGTCCGCTCCCTTCCGCGGCGCTCTCGAGCAAGGAGTGGGCCGACTCGGTGACGCCTGCGTCCTGGACGACGCTCTTGATGGCCCGTTTGATCGCCGCGGCGAGGTCCGACCTGATCTCGGCGAGGGTTTTCCCCTCATCGACGCTTTCGGAGATCGCCTCGTGGAGTTCGCGGCCGATCGCCGCGCCGAGTTCGCGACCGAGTTGTTCGCCGGCGCTTCGGCCGACGGCTGCCCCGAGCTCAGCGCCGTCGATCGACTCCTGGATCGAGCCGTTGCCGAGCAGCGTGGCCAGCTGGACCTGCTCGCTGAGCTCGTCGGTCACCAGTTGCGTGAGTTCGCTCTCCGTACTCATCGGGCCCACCTCGTGCGACGCCGTCTTACCTCCCGGTCGATCTTCGGGATATCGCTCACGGTCTCAGTCCTCCTCCTCGTCGCTGTTTTCGGCTGATTCTTCGTCGGCGTCCTCGCCCTCCGAATCGGCCTCCGTCTCGTCGCCCGCGTCGCCTTCGGAGTCCTCGTCACTCGAGCGTTCGTCTTCGGCTGCCTCGGCTTCGACTTCTTCTTCGGCTTTCTCGGCTTCCTCGGCTTCGACTTCTTCTTCGGCTTCCTCGGCTTCGGCTTCTTCTTCGGCTTCTTCTTCGGCTTCCTCGGCTTCGGCTTCTGTTTCACCCTCTTCGCCGTCCTCCGCGTCAGGTTCAGCGGCTTCGTCGTCGGACTCGAGCAGTTCCTGCGTGACCAGCCCGCCGATCGTCCGGCCGAGCGATTCGCCGAGCTTTCGGCCGACGACCGATCCGACCTGTGCGCCCAGTGCTTCGCCCAGGGGTCGGTCCTCGTTGATCTCGTCTTCCCACTGGGTCCCTTCGACCAGTTGTTCGACGTCGACGTTCTCCGATACCTTCTCGTAGTCGAGTCGCTGTGTGAGTGATCCGTCGCTCATAGTTATGCCTCCGCTTGCGCTGGTTCGGCCTCCTCCGGTTCCTGTTCCTCCTCGGGCTCGAGCTGGTCGATGACGGCCTGAATTACCTCGCGGACGACGGTCGCGACGATTTCCTCGAGCGGGAACCCCGGCACGAGGCCGGCGAGTTTCTCTTTCAGCCAACCGAACGCCCTCGAGAGGCGACCGGGGCCCGCTTCGGCGTCCTCCTCTTCTTCGGCTTCCGCTGCTTCGTCCTCGGGTTCGGATTCCGCCTCGGCCTCCTCGGCTCCCTCGGCACCGAAGCCAAACAGACTCGAGAGAACGGCCTTCGGCTTCGAGAGCAGGTTACTGAGAAACTCGCGGGGGCGCTCGAGCAGGCCGCTGAAGAACTCCGCTGGCTTGCCCAGCAACGTCTTCACCTTGTCGACGACGGCACTGGGCCCGTCGAGCAGCCCCGACACCGCAGACAGGAGGTTCCCGAGCAGGTTGTTCTCGCCCGGGCGGGCCGAAACGTCGAGCGTCACTTCGTTGAGATTGACCTCGAGGCCGAGCAGGTCGAGAAAGATCCCGTCGAGGTCGAGGTGGACGACGCCGGACGTCTCGTCGCTCTCGTAAACGTCCTCGGCGTCTTCGACGTGCGATTTGCCCTCGTCGTCAGTCTCCATCTCGTCTTCGGTCGTCTCCTCTTCGGATTCGGCCTCCTCTTCCGCCGCTTCTTCTTCGGGTTCCGCTTCGTCGTCGGGCGCTGGCTCGGCTTCTGCTGACTCGTCTTCGGAGCCTTCGTCTGCCGATTCCTCGTCGGCTTTCTCTGCTGACTCCTCGGCTTCCTCGTCCTCCTCGAGCTGTGCCTGTCCACCGTCGGTCATCACGCGACCGCACGGCGAACCCGACTCGTCGTCCGGCCGATTAGGTCCGTCGGCGCTCTCGGGACCGGGGCGCTCGTCGGAGCGGACGGGTTCTCTCCTAGCTGTCATTATTCGAGAAGAAACACGGTCGTCAGCGTTGTGGGGGTTTGCCTTGCGTATGCGACCACTCGAGGCGACGCTCAGACGTCTTTCGAGAGGGTCGAGATACATAAAAACGAAGCAGCCGGATTCGGGTGCTACTCGACAGGTCGTTGCCGGTCAGTCAACGGTCGACGCCGTCGAGTCGCCACGTGTGAAGCCGATACGCGCCGCGAGAGATCCCTTCGTCGTGGTACTCGACGGGTTCTTCGATCACGGCGAGTCGGCCCTCGGCGAGGTCGCCGGCACTCGAGATGCCCTCGACCGGGTGACTCTCGAGCGGCCCCGATTCGGTCTCGAGGACGTGTACGGCGTGGGTCTCCGCATCGCGCTCGCGAAAGTTCTGTGCGGAGGGAATCGCGACGAAGTCGCCGTCGGCGGAGACACAGCGAGCGAACCCCCGGACGTCGTGAGACCAGACGGTTTCGCCTGACTCGAGGTCGACGCCCACTGCGGTGTGTTCGTTCGGGTGGCGGCCCTCGGGGTCGCGAGTCTCCTCCGCGAAGGTGTTCCCGGTGACGAAGACGGCCGTGCCGTCGCCGGCGACGACGTGGTTCGGATAGGCGTAGACGGTCTCGCCCTCGAGGTCGGCCTCGCTCGCGAGGTCGACGCGCCACAGTTCGCCACAGTTCTCGTCGAGAAGGTAGCCGTGTTTGTCGCCGTGACTGGCGACGGCAATGCCCGCTTCGGTGAGGGCCACGTCGCCGACGCGACGCTCACCCGGCGTGCCGGGATCCCAGTTCGCGACCTCCTCGCCGGTCTTGCGGTCGAGCACGACGAGGCCGTGATCGTGGTCGTGGTTGTCGGGACAGCGGTTGTACGCCACGGCCACGCGCTCGGCAGAGACGTCGAACGCGATCGGCGATGCCTGTGCGTCGAAAGCCCACTCGAGGTCGCCCTCGAGGTCGAAGCCGTAGACGACGCTCGACCACTCCTGGACGTCGCCGTCGCGTTCGTATCGGCGGGCGGCCGCGACGACGGTCTCGCCGGTGACCTGCACGTCGACGACGAACGGTTGGGCGAAGAACGTCTCGTCGGCGGGCGAGCCGACGTCCTCGGCGGTCACGTACTCCCAGAGGAGCTCACCGGTCTCGGCGGAGCGGACGCAGATTCGTCCCTCGGGGCCGCGTTCGCCGGTCACGAGGAGTCCGTCGGCGACGTCCATCGAGACGACGTAGCGCTCGCCGTCGCCCTCGACCGCCCAGCGTTCGGTGACGTTGCTCTCGACGACCTCCGAGGCGAGCACACGCCCGTCCGCGAGGCCGGCGAAGACGGTCTCCCCGTCGACGGCGACCGCGGAGCGACGCCAGTTGTGTCTGCTCGCGGCTGGCCCGAGGTCGCCCAGCGAGAGGCACGCCTCGGCGGAGAGGACGCCATCGCCGTCACCGTCGACACCCTGCGCTTCGTTCATGCTCACTCCTCGATCGGGAACGCCTCGTGGAGCGTGTGGTGGGTCTCACCCAGATCCTCGAGGAGGCCGTCGGTTCGCTCGCGGAGCCGTCGAATCCGCTGTTCTGCGTCCCGGACGGCGACGACCCGTCCGCGGAGATAGGCTCCGTAAGGGTCGGTCGAATCCGCATCCGAGGCCTCCTCCTCGAGGTCGACCAGCGCCGCGTCGAGGTGCCGCCCGATCTCGTCTAGCGTTTCGGCCGCCGCCAGCGCGGCGATCGGGCCGTCTTCCTCCAGGGCGTCGCCGATCTCGGCTTCGGCGTGTTGTTTGACGGTTTCGTCGACGGTTCCGTTGACGTTCATCAGTGCGAGTCTCAGTGCTTCGAGTTCTGCGCAAGCCATTGTTTTGATAGTGTGTTGTGTCGGGTATGTGGTCACAGCGTCTGCTGGACCAGATCGGAAACGATGCGGTCCCGTTCGAGGTGGGACGAAACGATGCGTTCGGTGTCGTCGGCGGTGACTCCGCCGTACCAGATCCCGTCGGGGTAGACGGCGACCATCGGCCCCTCGCCACACTGGCCGAGACAGGAACTACGGGTTATGTGGACGTCACACTCCTCGGCATCGCGGGCCTGCTGACGGAGTCGCTCTAAGACGGTCGCTGCACCACTACTGGCGCAGGTCTGGTTCGTACAGACCGCGACGTGTTTCTCGGGCGCGTCGTGGACGTGTGGCTCGTCGCCGACGTCCTCCCGGTCTGCGTGTTCGGCCTGATGAGCAAGCGCCCGGAGCATCGCTCGAGCCCCACCGACGTCTTCCTCGTAGCCCTCGAGGTCGACTTTGTACTTGCAGGTGTCACAGGACATCTCGACGCTCCCCGTGCGGGCTTCCTGCCACCGGTCGGCGAAGACGTCGAGCAACCGGGAGTCGGTACCGAGCGGATCGCCAGCCAGCGCGTCGACGTACGGGTACTCCTCGTCGAATTCGGCCGTCCAGTCGCGCACGCGCTGGGTAAGCACGCCGTCGCCGAGCATGTACGGCAGGACGACGACCGCACCGGGTCTGTGTTTCGACAGCCCGTGCAACGCCGCCTCGAGTGTGGGCTCGGTGACCCCGACGAAGGCGGCCTCGACGCGGTCGAACGACCGTCCCTCGTAGAGCAGTCTGGAGAGTTTGTGGACGTCACCGTTGGCGTCCGGGTCGCTTGAGCCCCGACCACAGAGGACGACGACGACGTCGTCGGTCTCGCGGTCGACGCCGAGTTCTGCCTCGACCGCCGCGGCGCGGTCGTCGAGCAGATCCAGGATCGCCGGATGGATGCCGAGGTGCGAGCCGTTGTCGATCTCGAGGTCGTAGGTCGCACGGGCCTGCTCGATCGCCAGCGGGACGTCGTTTTTCACGTGACTCGCGGCGAACAGCGAGCAGTGAACGACGGTGACCCTGGAGACGACCGTCTCGAGGTGTGCGAACGCCTCGTCGATCGACGGCTCGGCGAGTTCGAGAAACGCGGCGTCGACGGGAACCCCGAGTCGGGACTCGAGACCGGCGGCCAGCTCTCGGACCTGCTCGTTCGACTTCTCTCGTCTCGAGCCGTGACCGACCAGCAAGACGGCTTCGTCATCGAACGTCGTCGCGGGTGCGGACGTGGTGTCGTCGGGTGTGCTCATCGGTGGTAGATCGGTCGCGTCATCTCAGTCGTCGGATGCCTCGTCGTCGTCGGCCGCTGCTTGCTCGAGGCTGCGCTCGAGCTTTCGTTTCCGGCTCGGGGCGTACAGTCCGGTCTCCTCACAGTCCTCGTAGAGCCAGCTCCCGAACGCGGGGGCGGCGTCGTCGTCGACGCCGAACCAGTAGCCTCCCGAGGAGGTCTCCCCCAGGTCCCCGGTCGGTGCATCGACCGGACAGGCGGCGATCAGTTCCCGGACGTGCTCGAGTAGCGTGCGGTCCTCGTGGACGGCCGAGATGCCGACCGTCCCGCTCGAGGACTTGAAACAGATCGTTCCACAGCCCTCGAGCAGCCCGCGAAGGAGCTCACGATGGTGACTCGAGAACGCTCCGAAACGGTAGCCCCCGCGGCCGTCGACGGGGAACCCGAGGGTGCTGTCGCGTCCGAGCACGCCGTCGTCGTCGCGTTCGATCGAGACCGCGTACTCGTCTTCGGTCCGGGTGATCGACGTATCGTGGGCGTACTCGCGGGTCGTCGTGTCGTGGTCGACGTCGCCACCCGCGACGGCCGCGAGCACCTGTGCCGACGCCTCGTCGGTGGCGACGACCTCGAGCCGGTCGCTCGAGACCTCGCCGCTGCCGGCCACGTGGCCCCAGAAGTACGCCGTCGTGGGGTGTCCCGCGAGCGGATCCGCAGGGACCTCGAGGTTGGCGGCCTCGAGCGTCTCGCTATCGCCCTGTCCGGCGTCGCTCATTTTTCCACCTCCCGGACCTCGATCGCGTCGACGGGGCACGCCTGGGCGGCCTTCTCGGTGTCGCCCAGCCGGTCGTCGTCGAAGGTGGCGACGACTCGACCGTCTTCGACCGTGACGGTCTCCTCGCCCGTCGCGTCGTAGATCGGGTCGGCGTCGGGATCGATCGTCGCCAGTCCGTCCTCGTCTTCAACGAACCGTGGGTCGCGAGTCAAGCAGGCGAAGATGCCATCACAGGCCGCTTTCTCGAGGGTGACTTCGTATTTTGGCATGGTATGCTGGGGTCGTGATCAGTAGTCGTACTTCGTCTCGTAGCCACGCGGGGTGACCATCCGGTCGTCCCAGACGTAGGTCTCCTCGTTGCCGACGACGATCGTCGTCGTCATGTCGATGATCTCGCTCTCGCCTAACTCCTCGAGCTCGTCGAGTTCGGTGATCATCACCTGCTCGTCCTCGCGCCCGGCCGCGTGGACGATGCCGACGGGCGTGTCGGGATCGCGGTGAGTCAGCAGGATCTCACAGCACTTCTCGAAGTTGTCCCGGCGCTTGCGGCTCCAGGGGTTGTAGATCGTGATAGTGAAGCTCTCTTTGGCCACCGCGTGCAGTCGGGACTCGATCTCCGGCATCGGCACGAGGTGGTCCGACAGCGAGATCGAGACGGTGTCGTTCACGAGGGGCGCGCCCAGGCGGGCACCACAGGACTGGGCGGCCGGCACGCCGGGGATCACCTCGAAGTCGACCATCGACGCGGTCGCGCCCTTCGACTCGAGGATCTCGAGGGCCAGCCCCGCGAGCGCGTAGACGTTCGGGTCACCGCTGCCGACGATCGCCACGTCGTTGCCCGCGAGCGTGCGGTCGACCGACTCCTCCGTGCGCGACACCTCGCCGCACATCGGGGTGTCGTAGATGTCGTCGGCCCCCTCGATGATCTCGTCCGGGAGCAGGTCGATGTACGTCGTGTAGCCGACGATGTGATCCGCCTCGAGCAGGACGTCTCTCGCTCGCTGGGTCATCCCCTCCGGGTGACCGGGTCCGAGACCGACGGCCATCAGCCGGCCGGGTTCGGCGTCGAAATCGTCGACCGTCGCCTCGACCTTCTCTTCGACCGACTCGCTCTTGCTCGAGGAGCCACAGTTCGAGCCGGAACTGCTCGAGTCGCTCTTCGACGCGCCGCACTTCGATTTCGAGGACGAGGAACTCGAGTCGCTCTTCGACGCGCCGCATTTCGAGCCCGAGCTCGAGTTCGCGGCCTCCCCGCCGTCGGTTTTCGCGCCACACTTCGAGGTCGATTCGTCGGAGTCGGAGTCTGTTTCGCTGCTCATGGTTAGAAATCCTCGACGTCACGCCCGCCGCGCGGGGTGACGAGGTACGTTCGGTCGTCGTTGCTCCAGGTTTCCGTCTCGTGGTTGCCGATGATGAGTGAGGTGCCCATCCCCGATACCTTCTCGTCGTGCTCGGCCGCCTCGCCCAGCGTCGTCACGAAGTGGCCCTCGCCGTTCCGGCCAGCGTCTTCCCGGCCGGCGTCGTTGACGATCGCCACGTAGGCGTCGTCGGTCCGTTCCTCGCGGACGATCTCGACGGCCTTCTCGTAGTTGCGCCAGCAGTTGTAGAGGACGATCACGAAGTCGGAAATTGCGGCGGCACGCAGTTTCTCCTCGATCTCGTCCCAGCCGCGCCACTTGTCGGAGAGCGAAACGGTACAGAAGTCGTTACACAGCGGTGCACCGACCATCGCCGCCCCGCCGAGTGCGGCGGTCACGCCTGGGACGATCTCGATTGGGATGTCGGTCGCCGCCTCTTCCTGAGCCATCAGAAAGAGGAGATCCGATTTTCCGTATACCGACGGGTCGCCACCGGAGACGTGGGCGACGTCCTCGCCCGCGCGGACGCGTTCGAATGCCTCTCTCGCCAGCTCGATCTGGCGGCCCATCGACGAGCGGACGATTTGCTGTTCGTGACCGCCCTCGAAGTCGCCGTCGTCTCGAGTCACGAACCCGTCGTCGTCCACCGCCTCGGCCGGCGGCAGGGTGCCGTCCTCGCGCAGGAACTTCTGGTAGAGATTCGAGGCGATCACGCAGTCTGCCGTCTCGATGACCTCCTTTGCTCGCTTGGTCATGTGGTCCGGGAGGCCGGGACCTATGCCGACGACGTAGAGAGTGCCGTACTCCTCGGGCGTCCCGGCGTCGGTCGACGCCGCGGGCTCGTTCGCGTCCGTGACGTCCGCGTCGGAACTCATCGGCCGATCGCCACCGTGACCTCGTTTTCGTAGCTGATCTTCTCGACGAGGAGTTCCTGCTCGCGACCGCCCGCGATGGCCGACGCCTCGGAGACGCCGGGCCAGCCGATCAGCTCCTTCGATTTCGAGGGGGTCGGCCCCTCGTGGTCGAGCAAGGTCTCCTTGTCGAAGGCGACGACGCCGAGCTCGAGTTCCTGGGCGGCCTCGAGCAGGCCCGGTTCGTCTTCCTTGCGCGTCGCGGTCCCGACGAACTCGACGTCGTCGAAGCCGTAGTCGGTCCGTGCGAGTGCCTCCTCCCACGCCGCGAGAAACGCGTCCTTGCTCGCGCCGGAGACGCTACCGGTGCCGATGACGACACCGTCGTCGCTGTTGCGTTTGAGGACGGTCACGTCGTCCCCGACGAGCACCGCCCGCGGCCCCTCGAGTCGCGCGACTGGGCCGAGGTTGTCGTCGAGCACGGCGAGGTTCGTCTGGACCGTCGAGTCGCCGTTGACGACGTGGGCGTCCATCGCCTTCGCACGCGACTCGACGCCCTGCTTGCCCGCTGCCTCGCTCGCGGTCGTCATCGCCGGGACGGCCCCCATCGTCGCCAGATCGCCCGCGACCTGGTTCGCGCCGTGGTGGCCGCCCGTGATCGGGATCGCCCACGTCAGTTCCTCGTCGACGACGACGATCGCCGGATCCTCCCACTTGTCGTCGAGCAGGTGGGCCGTCTTCCGCATCGCGATCCCCGAGGCCATCAGGCCGACGAAACAGTCATACTCTCCCCAGTGCTCCTCGAAGACGTCGCCGTGGTACTCGATGATGTCGATCGTCTCGTACCGATCCTCGAGGCCGGCCTCGATCTCTTCGGCGGTCGCTAACTTCCGTTCGAAGGAGATGATCGCGATCTCCTCGGCGACTTCACCGTCCGAATCCGGCGCCGAACAGTGGCCGCCGTCGTCGTCCGTCCCTGAACTCATCGTGTCCCTCCGTGACGGGTCGGTCTGGCTCGAGTGCTCACGAGATACACCATTACGCTCATCACTAATACAAGCTACGTTTCCCAAGTCCAATATTGGTTTACTTCCGCTGGAGGTGTGCTCACTGCTCATGGGAGGGCTGCTCGAGGAGCGATTACAGCCGTCGATGGGCCTATGGGCCGCCACGAGCAGTGTCACCGTCTCTCCTGACGCGCCGCCGCCTGGCTCCCGACTCCGGCCCGGTATCGATTTTCCGAGTGTATCCTCGAGTGCCAGACCCTCGCGTCGACCGCACAGGTTTTGTTTTTCTTTTGTTACCAGAGCAGAAAATTCATTACCAATGGCTGTTTCGGTAACGAACTAGATGGAGACACACAGACAAACCCGGCGACGATGGCTCGCAACGTGTGTTGGTGCGACCGCTGGTTTGGCTGCGCTAGCTGGCTGTACTGACGAGACCGACACCTCGAGTCCTGAAGATGATCCTGGGGCTACCGCGAGTGGCGGTGAATACGGCGATTGGCCGATGGAATGTTATAACGCAGCAAACCGTCTGGTGGTTCCCCACTCAGGTATAAGTGGAGAACCCGAGTTACAGTGGACGGTTGACCTAGACTCCGAAGGCGGTGTAGAGATGCCAGTCGTGTATGAAGATACCGTCTTTGTAAGTGAAAGCGATGGAACATACTCTGCGATTGATATTCATGAAGGTGATACCGAATGGAAGTACGAAACTTCAGATTGGATTGCTCCAGCTGTCACCGAGGCGGCAGTGTTCATCGCTGGTCGCGGTGTAGAAGCACTTCATCGTGACGATGGCGACGTTCTATGGACGACCGGACATGACGAATCAGTGGGTAGTCTCAGAACGTATGATGATGAAATTTATGCGGGAATAGGTGATGACGTGGTTGTTTTAGATGAAGACGGTAAAGAAAAGTATACTACCGGTACAGAAGGTCGCGTTCACAGCCTCGCAGTTGACGATGACCATGTATATGCTCGCTCTGTCTACAACTCAGACGAAGATGATTTTCTCATCAGTGCATACAGCCGAGATAACGGTGAAGAAAAATGGGAACATGAGATTTCTCACGCGGAACAATGGCATAACGATCGTGTGACGCGGACGTTCCCGGTGATTGATGGCAAAGTATATAGCGTAACTGACAGTGCAATCATCTCTATTGATGCCGCTACCGGTGATAGAAAAGATATCATAGAACTTGATCACACTGCGTGGACGCGACCAACGGTCTATAATGATAGAGTGTATATTCCAGATTCAGAGATAACATATGATTTCGAATTGGAAACTTTCCCTGATGAATGGGACTCAGATACGAACCCTAGAATACCGTATGTGGTTGCTGACGGTGCAGGTATAACTGCCTCATTTAGACAAACAAACCCGTTTGGGTTATTATCTATAGATATGGACACCGGTAGAACAAATTGGGAGAAAGACGGAAGTCAACAAGCCAATGTGTACCTTCCTATTGTTCTTAACAATTTGATTGTCATACTGGAAGAGAGTACAGACGGTAACAAAATCGTCGCATATGGGTAATTCACCTGTATATCTGTTCAAACAAATCGTTTGTTTCAATACCCTGTGAAGAATAGATCCCTATTCACCATCGCCATCAACACACCAATCAGAGTTGGATGTGGCGTCTGGTCCGACCTCTTCCCACGTTTCTGAACAGAATGTCACTCCATCAGGTGCAAATTGTCCATCAGCGACGGACGGCACAGGCCCACCCCGTTGCACGATCCCACCGGGCATAATCACGATGACCTCGGTGTACGTCTCGAAGTCGACCGCCTCGTTCCTACCCGCCTGAACGCTCGAGCCGTCGGAGAGGTCGACGGACACCGGACTCTTCTCGGCGACGTACGTCAGTCGGTCGCTATCGGCCGGGTCCCCGACCGTCGAACTCACCTCGAGGCGGGCGTACTCGCCTCTGACGTCGACGCTCCAGGAATTGATGGTGACGTACCACTTGCTCGGTAAGTAAAAGATCCCCGGTGAGCCCGGCCACGGGACGAGTTCGTCCGTCTGGATCGCCATCGGGGCGTGGTCGGCATCGCTATCGGTATCCATGACCGTCTCCGCTTCGCCACGGATTGCCGGGTCGCGATCGCGGTCGATATCGACCGCCGTCAGATACGTCGGCGAACCGGAAACCTCGTACTGAGCGTCGTCGTGGACCGGCGAGCCGTCGAGCTCCTTCGGTTCGGGATCGACGTCGGCGTTTGCGAGGCCCTGAGCGTAGTTCAGGACATCGTTCATGCCGTCGACTGCACCGCCGGTCGCATCGTCTACCGTGTCGTCGAACTGTCCCACGTGCTCAGTGTACTCGTCGTCAGCTGAATCGAGCCAGTAATATATTCGATCGAAGTAGGCCTTCCGAATCTGTTGTTTCGCCTTCTCTTCGGGCGTCTCGTAGGGGCCGTCGTCGACGAGATCCGCCTCGAATTCGTTCTGAACGTGCGCTTTGGCCCGATCAGGTGGCGTGTCGTCGCCCTGAGCTAGCTCGCCAATTTCGATGCTGTGTGGATCGTCTTCCCACCGATCCTGGAACTCGTGGTGAACCGTCTCGAGTTCCTCGTCGAGTACCACGAGGATCTCGGTTCGTTCACTGACAGTAAGAACGTCATCAGTCTCCATCGTCGCCTCGGGTGCATCTTCGATGGCATCGACCGCGACGTCCCCGAGGTCGTCACTGTCGGGATCCGTCCCGTCGAGATCCGACTCGAGTTGGCTCTGAAGTTGATTCTCGGCTGCGTCGTAGGAACTCGCACCGGTGAGTTCGATGACCGCGTTTCGGGCGCCCGTCCGAAACGTGACGTTCTCGTGATCGCCGTAATCCGTCTCGATCGGGTCGTCGTCGACCCGGAACTCGTCGTGGCTCTCGTAGTAATATCCAGCGGCCTCGAACGCGTACTCGCTCTGGATGGTGAAATCGACGTCGACGTCGACAGTCCTCGAGGTACTCGTCGAACCGGTATCGATCACGGCACCCGTTTCGTTTCGCTGCACCCAGCTGGACGCTGCGTCGACCTCGGTCGTCGCCTCGACCTCGAGTTCGTAGATATCGCGAGCGTAGCCGTCGCCGGGACCAACGGGATCGATCGTAACGGAGACGTCCGAGACCTCCGAGACGTCTCTATCGAGCGAGGTTCGTTCCCAGCCGCCGCCACTAGGCGAACTCGGCGTCGGAAGTGAGTCGACCCTCGGGTTGTCGTGATCGAGTTCGACACGCAACTCGTAGAGTTCGTCTCGAATATCGCGTGGACTCGCGTCGTACTCCGTCTCACCGTCGAAGGACGGATCTGGCACGCTCTCGTCGACCATTCCGCCATCGGTCTCGATCTCGTCGTGGACGGCGTCTATCTCGTGCTCGAAATAGTCGATGGGGTCCTGACTGCCGAGCCGATACTCCAGATACGAGGCCTCGGCGAAATCGTCGACTGGCAGCTCGACCTCCTGATCCGCAATCTCCATGCTTTCGGTACCGTCTCGAAGCAACTCCGAGGCGGGCGGCACGTCCGGGAGTTCTCCCGTCGCTTCGTCGCCAAAGACCCAGTCGTTGAGCAGTCCGCCCTCTTCACAGATTTCTTCCTCGAAGTCGAGCTCCTCGTTTATTGCAACCGTGATGTTATCTTGCTCTTCGATGGTCCCGTTTTCCTCTTTCATCTGTTCGATATGGTCCTCGAGATCCTCGCTAAATGTTATATTCTCACTTGGAACGATATCGTTGAGATCCATCTCGAGGTCGACGTCGGCGACTGTCGTCGAGATGTCGAGTGCCATACAGAGATACTGTGGACGCATCGTTCGATCCGCGTAGGGATCACGCGTCCCGAAGGTCTCTTGCTGAACCGAAAAGATCGCGTGGTTGGTGAGTACCTCGGTATGATCCGTATCGATCACCTCTTCGAAATCGTGGTCTTCCGGACTGGTAGTCGGCTGAACTCCGAATCTGTTCCACGACGCTTTCATATATGCGTTCGGATATAATCGGGCGGCCAGCTCCTGCCCGAGCCCGTCCGGATCGGCCGGATTCGGCAAGCCGTCGTCGTCGAAAAAGCCCGCGTTGAGTTGTGCTTCGTACTCGGTCAGCTTCTCGTTGAGTTCGAACACCGGCGTGCCGACGCTGACGCTAATCGACCGCGATTCCGTCGGCACCTCCTCACCGTCGACGGAGGCGTCGAATTCGACACCCCGAACCGTCGCGGTGACCGTTCCGTCCGCGACGTCGTCGTCGTAGTGACCGATCTCGAGGTCGACCCGCTGGATCGCCTCGTCGGGATCGATATACCCGTTGCCGGCGGTCTCGGCGACGGGCGCTATCGAGACGGTCGAGTACGTGTCGTGACTCACGGATTGGCCCGCAGTGGGCATCCGTTCGACGGCCTCGAGGTAGATCAGCAACTTGACGTAGTTTCGAAACGCCTCGGATTGATCGGACGCCGAGGAGATGGCGTCGACGTCGCTCCCTTCGGTGGTGTTGATCGGCGCGTTGCCAGCCTGGTGTGTCGCCTCGAGAACGGCCGTTCGAAGTTCACTCTGGGCGGCGGTCTCGGTGCGATCCATCGCGAGTTCGGCGTCCCGATCGATTCTGGGCTCTGGTCGTTGCTCGAGGACGGCGATCGCCGCCACGCTCGAGACGAGCAACAGCACTGCGATCACTGCGAACGGGACGTGTCCCCGTTCGGCGATCGTCAGCGAGCGTTCATTCCGGGAGCGAGTGTTTCCTGTCATTAGTCCCACGTCTGGACCGTCACGTCGACCGTGTCGGTCGTGATCGTCTCGTCGAGCAGTACTTCGAACGCGTCCGTCTCGTCGTCGCTCGGTGAGTCACCGAGGTCGTCGTAGGCCTCCCTGATCGCGTCACCGGCAGGAGACTCGCGTAAATCGTCGGCGACAACGTCCTCGAGCCCCGCTTGGTCGGCGGTTTCGCCCTCGAGAAGTACCCGGTTGGCGTCCGCCGCGTTCGCGTCGGTCCCCGTGACGTAGTCGTCGATGTCCACGCCGACGACGTCCGCCAGCCGTCGATAGTTGTACAGCGTGACGGCGGTTTCGCTCAGCGACGACTCGAGGGTGTACTGTGTCTGTCTCTCCGGAAAGTAGCCCTCGATGATCGCCTCGGCGATCTCCTGCCCGATAGCGTCGAAACCGTCGTCGACGGTGTCTCCGGGCGATGCCTCTTCTCCCACCTCGAACCTCGTCGCGAGGTGCTCGGCGTCGAGCGAGTCCGGGTTTGCCGAGACGTCGATCGACGAACTCGACACGTCGGCCCCTCGAGGGGGTTCGGTACCGGCCGTTGCCGTGCCGCGTATCGACGCGCCGTCGTAGGGCTCCCACGTCGCGACGGTGTAGGTCCGCCCGTCGGTGCCGATCAGTCGATCCTGGACCGCCCCCTCGACCGACTGCTCGACGGTGTACCCGTAGGCGAATACCTCGGTGTCGTCGATCGCGACGTTCGTCTGGGCGGCTTCGGCGAGCAAGTCCATGGCCGACCCGTACGTCGTGATCTCGTACAGCTCTCCGATCTCGTCGGGGTCGAGATCGTCGGGCGTTTCGTAGTGGTCGCTGTCGGTAGCCCGCTCGCCCGCTTCGTTCGGTTCGCTAACGTCGTAGGTGATCGTCGCCGTCGATCCGGACAGCGTCTGAACTGCGTGATCGCCCCGCTCGCCGTCGATCGACTCCGTCCCGGTGTGGACGTACGTGCCGATGAGCAAGACGGTGGCGCTGATGATCAACAGCGCCAGGGAGACGTCCATCACCGTCGAGATTGCACGATCGTCGGCTACCATACGCTCACCCGGAGCGTTCCGGAGCGGATTTCGGCCTGACTCTCGAGTGCGACCGGAATCGACCGCGTCGAGACGCTCGCGTCGCCGGGGACGCCGTTCTCCTCGACGTCCTGCTCGATCTCGGCAGCCTCGGAGGGCTCGACATCGTCGGGATACCCCGCCGGAAAGGCGGCTTCGGCAACCGGTTGCGCGTTCCCGTCGTCGATCGCGGTCACGACCACGTACACCGTCGAGCCGGCCGGGACCGATCCGCCGTCGACGAGGCCGTCGATATCCTCGGCACCGTCGTAGGCGTGAAAGACGCCATCCCGTTCGATGTCGTCCCAGATCCGATCGATCGTCCGGTCGGCCGTCGCGTGATCGCTGAACCCGGGGAGAACCGGGTGGACTGCAACGGCGTACATACCGAGGCCGATGGCAAAGAT
The DNA here is from genome assembly GCA_001563805.1 of Natrialbaceae archaeon B1-Br10_E2g2. GTDB lineage: Archaea > Halobacteriota > Halobacteria > Halobacteriales > Natrialbaceae > Natrarchaeobaculum. The sequence continues at coordinate 84 of LKMK01000051.1, read as the reverse complement.
CGAGATTGCGACGATCGCCGCCAGCGGTTCTGTCTGTGCTCTAGACTGTGACCAGCGTAACATAGTGAACGTCACCTCGTGGAT
>LKMK01000003.1 GCA_001563805.1 Natrialbaceae archaeon B1-Br10_E2g2 | reverse complement strand
GCTTCGATCGCGGCGTTGCCGGCCGCACAGGCGACGGGGTGGCCGCCGAACGTCTGCCCGACCGGGAACCCATCCTCGCGCAGCGACCGGGTTATCTCCGGTCGGGCGAGGACGCCGGCCAGCGGCGCGTAGCCGCTCGTGACTGCCTTCGCGAACGTTATCATGTCGGGTTCGACGCCCTCGGTGTCGATACCGAACCACTCGCCACAGCGGCCGAAGCCGGCGATGACTTCGTCGGAGATCAACAGGACGTCGTACTCGTCACAGAGTTCACGAACCCGCTCGAAGTACCCCGGCGGCGCCGTGTAGGCCCCGCTCGTGCCGCCGATCGGTTCGGTCAGGATCGCCGCGATGCTGTCGGGGCCCTCGTTCCGGATAACGTACTCGAGGTGGTTCGCCGCCTGCTCGGCGAGTTCGTCGGGCGTCTCGGCGTCGAACGGCGAGCGGTGGGTCAACGGCGGCAGGAATTTCACCACGCCGGTCGTCGCGGCGTGTGATTCGACGGCGTTTCGCGTCTCGGGATCGCCGGTCAGCGCGCCCGCGGCGTACGTCGAGCCGTGGTAGGACTGCCAGCGGGTGAGGATCTTCGAGGCACCGGTGTACTCGCGGGCAAACTGGATCGCGAGTTCGTTCGCCTCGCTGCCCGTCACCGAAAACACCACGTCCGAGAGGGAATCGGGAGCGACGTCGACGAGTCGGTTCGCGAGTTCGGCCCGGACCGGCGTCCGCTTCGACGGCGAGACGTACTGCACGCGCTCGAGTTGCTCGATCATCGCGTCGACGATCTCCCGGTTGCCGTGGCCGGCGTTGACGCAGTACAGCTGTGAGAGGAAATCGAGGTACTGGGTACCGTCCTCGTCGGTTACGGTGACGCCGTTGCCGTCCCTGATCGAGATCGGCGGGCGCTCCGGCGCGTACCAGTGTGGAATAGTCGCGTCGTCGGAACCTGACATGGTACTCGACACCTCGAGGCCGAGATCAATAATGTTTTTCCAGCCGGGAATAGTAACCGTTATAATTCGGCCAGAACGCGATTCTATCGAACGAGTTCCAACTGTACTCCAGAACAGTACAACTGTGATCGAAATGTCCGAACGCTTATTTCGAGCGTCGGTGTACCACGGTGCATGGTCCAGCGAGAACCGGTTTCGACGGACGAGACAGTTCGGAACTACGTCGACGGTGCGTGGGAACGACCCGACGGTGAGACGGAACACGAGGTGGTCGACCCGGCAACCGGCGAGGAACTCGCGACGATTCCCTACAGCTCCGCGGCCGACGTCGACCGCGCCGTCGAGTCCGGCCACGAGGCGTTCCTCGAGTGGCGCTCCCGGCCGGTCGAGGAACGCATCCAGCCGCTGTTCGAACTGAAGGGGTTGCTCGAGGAACACCAGGAGGAACTCGCGGAAATTCTCGTCAGGGATCACGGGAAGACGCTCGCGGAAGCCCGCGGGGAGCTGCGCCGGGGCATCGAGAACGTCGAGGTCGCCTGCGGGATGCCGTCGATGATCCAGGGCGGGACAGTGGCCAACGCCGCGCCGGAGATCGACGAACGGGCGATTCGCGAACCGCTCGGCGTCTTCGCGGCGATCACGCCGTTTAACTTCCCCGGCATGATTCCGCTGTGGTTTCTGCCGTACGCCGTCGCGACCGGCAACAGCTTCGTCCTGAAACCCAGCGAGCAGGACCCGCTGGTTCCCCTGAAACTGTTCGAACTGATCGACGAGGCTGGCTTTCCCGACGGCGTCGTCCAGCTCGTCAACGGCGGTCCCGACGCGGTGAACGCGCTCATCGAACACGACGACGTCGTCGGCGTCTCGTTCGTCGGGAGCACGCCCGTCGCAAGACACGTCTACGAGACTGCCGCCGCAAACGGCAAGCGCATCCAGGCCCAGGGTGGCGCGAAGAACCACGTGATCGTTACCGAGACTGCCGACCTCGCGTTCGCGGCCGAACAGACGGTCAGTTCGTCGTTCGCCTGCGGGGGCGAGCGCTGTCTCGCGAACGACGTCGCACTCGTCGAGGCCTCGGTGTACGACGAGTTCACCGAACTGGTGCTCGAGGAGGCCCGCGCCCAGACGGTCGGCTACGGCCTCGAGGCGGACACCGACATCGGGGCGCTCGTCTCGCCGGAACACGAACAGCGGGTCCGTGAGTACGTCGAGAGCGGGATCGAGGAGGGCGCCGAACTGCTGCTCGACGGCCGCGACGTCACCGTCGAGGGCTACGAAGACGGCAACTTCCTCGGGCCGACGGTCTTCGGCGACGTGAGCCCCGAGATGCGGATCGTCCGCGAGGAGATCTTCGGGCCGGTACTCGGCCTCGCGCCCGTCGACGGGATCGACGAGGCGATCGAGACGATGAACCGAAGCGACTTCGGGAACGCCGCGAGCCTGTTCACCGGAAGCGGGTCGGACGCCCGTGCGTTCAGACATCGGGCCGAAGCCGGCAACCTCGGCGTCAACGTCGGGACGGCCGCGCCGATGGCCTTCTTCCACTTCGGCGGGCGGAAGGACTCGTTCTTCGGGGACCTCCACGCCCAGGGCCAGGACGCGATTCAGTTCTACACCGACGAGACGATCTACCTCGAGCGCTGGCCCGACCGTTGAGTTCCGGAGAGCGGAAACTCACGCCGTCGCGCTCGAATCGCCTGTTTCGGGCCTTGTCGTGGCCGGAGCGACCGGTAGTGGTGACAGTGCGCCCAGTGATTACAGGGGTATGAGTCTAAATAATAGTGCGTGGTGCCCCGTTTATTATCGTGATCAGTCCGTTCTCCGGAACGGTTTGGCATTCGTTTTCGAGTCATGTCGATGCTGACGACTGACTCAGTCTCCTGGTCGCTCGAGTACCCGCTATGCGGAACTCGAGTTGACCCTCACCTACTCCGAGGAGTACGTCGTCGAGTAGCGGTTAGAGTGACTCGAACGTCGCGGTTCCGTCGTCGAACGCGAGCCGTTCGCGCTCGAGGACGGTCGCTTCGGCCGGAAGCGACTCGAGCAGCGCTTCGGAGACCCGGAACTCGGCGAGATCGGTAGTGTTCTCGATCCACGCGAGACGGACGGTCTCGGGGTCGTAGCCGCCCAGCGCGTTCAGGGCGACTCTCAGCGCCAGTTCGTCGGTCGGGGCAACGGGCGGGAGTTTCGCCTTGGCTAACGAACCGCTCGTCAGGGCGTTGGCGTACGTCTTCTGGAGGTCGAGCTGGTCGAGGGCCGCCCGTCGCGTGATGTCGGCCAGGCCGATGCCGTTGCCGTTGCCCTTCGTCCCCTCGGTGAGCCCGCGGGCGTAGATCAGGTCGATCGCCGGCGTCTCCGGATCGGGCGCGTTCAGGACGCGATACCGTCCGATCACGTTGGTGTCCATCCCCGCGCCGGAGATCTCTTTGCCGAGTTCGTCGACGACGAGCAGATCGAGGTCGTCGAACGGCAGCGTCGCCATCTCCTCGCGGGCGACCTCGAGCAGGGCCGGCTCTCGCTCCTCGAGCGACTCGCCCGGAATCCCCTCGACGATCCCCGTTTCCTCGTGGAAGTTCTCCACGAGCGCGAGCCCGCCGAGCAGTGGCACGGACTCCCTGACGGCCTCGATCATCGCCTCGATCGTCGGGACGTACCCCTCCGCGAGCGCCGTCGAGTGAAAGGCCTGGGCGCCCCGCTGTTTTCCCAGTCCGACCGTGAGCATCTTGCAGAGGCCGCTCTCGAGTCGCCCCGTGAAGTTCGTGTGTGGTTTCACCCGGTTGATGGCCATGACGGCGTCGGCCTCGAGGGCGGCGCGAGCGACGTACACCGGGGTCGTCGTCTCGCCGACGTCGACCTCGCCGACGGGATCGGCGTCCATCCGCGCGTCGATCGGCGCCCCGACGCGTTCGTCCGTGATACCGAGGGTCTCGAGGATCTCGAGTTGTCCCGCGGCCGTCGCACCGCCGTGGCTCCCCATCGCCGGCACCAGGACGGGCTCGAAACCGCGGTCGTCGAGAAACGCGACCGTCTCGGCGACGATCTCGTCGATGCCGTGGATGCCCCGGCTCCCGACCCCGACGGCCACCGTCGCCCCCGGCTCAAGCCGAGAGATCGGGAGGTGGTCGAGCTCCGCTCGGGTCTCGGCGAGGGGGTCCTCGAGCGTCTCGGTCTCGGGGTCGTACCGGACCGACGCCACCGACGGATAGGTGGGCGGATCGATCAGGGCCTCGAGATCGTCCGCGGTTGGGAACTCCATACGACGACGTATCGATGCCCGACGTATATAAACACGGGATTGGGCCGGAATCGAAGTCGGCATCGTGGTCACGGTAGCCTCGAGCCCGACGCGGGGCTGTGAATCGCGTCCGCTTGTGGCGACGGTCGGTCGGCACGTAATCGTGCCGAGAGGGGAGATCCCACGACAGTCCTTTGCATGGGTTTGGACGGAGAGATCGCTGCAGTCGGGAGCGTTCCAGTCGCGATCCCGCTGAACGACCGGTCCCGTTCTCGAACCCACGCCTACAGTCGCCACTGTGCGTCATTACATACGTGGTCGCCAGACGAATCGGCGATCAGCATATGAATCGGTGCAGTTGTTATAGTAGCCACTGCAAGTCATTGCACACCTGATCGCCAGACGGTTCGGCGATCAGTGTGTAAATCGTTGCAGTTGTTACTATATTGTAGATGCCGGCCTCAGGGGTGAGGGGGGATCGCCCACCACGGCATCGTACTCGACCGAGTTGCGAGCGACAGTTCGGCGTTGAATCGCCGACGGGACGGAGAGTTCGTTCCCGTTTGCGACGTCCTTTTTTTGACGAGGACGGGGCCGTCGGAGACCGGCAACGACAGCGGGGTAGCCCATCACGAACACCCAGCGGCTGAGCGGTCCGAACCACCGCGCCGTCGATCCAGCGACTGCCAGCAGCAGACGGTCGTCGCGGTAGAGCGTCGACGACGTCTTTCACTCTTATATTATATCGTATTATACGATATCGAATCTCGAACCGTCGGCAGGATTGGGCCTGTACCCAGCGAGGGGACTTCTCGAGGCCCAGTCTCGTAGCACGGCGTTCGGGGGCCGATCAGGCAACGACCGTCGACCCACTACTGACAATTTCATGGACAGTTACCTCATAGAGGTCCTATGTGTCGATTCCACAACACGGAAGCCGACTGGTGTAGTGTTCCGCCAGGCAGATCGTGCGGTTTCGAAGGACCCGGACAGGCTCATGTGCATTATTGGTGAGCTAAACGAGCCTCGCCCCGCTTTCCATCGGGTCCGTCGGTGCCGGACCTCGTATTCGACGCGAACGCCGGTCCTGGGTCCTATAGACGATCCCGATCGATGGGTTCGAACTGAGGCCCGTCGTTCCCCGCGCAGGGTGGCAGCACTAGTCACCATATCGACAGCTCCTTCGATATTCCGTGACATATATGAGAATTGTTCATCGCAGAACGGGCCCATATGAGGGGTATGCCGTCTCCCCAACTGTGGAATCAACAACCGGGTGTCAATGAGTCCCACCAGCTCGAGCCCTCCGTCCCGAGAACGAAAGCCTCTACGGATCTACGACCCAGGCAGATCGGCGTCGCCGTCGACGTTGATCGCGACGTTCTTCGTCTGGAGGTAGGAATCGAGCGCCTCGAGACCTTTTTCACGGCCGATACCGCTCCGCTTGTAGCCGCCGAACGGCGTCTGGTTGGTATCGCCGAACCACTTGTTGACGTAGACGTTCCCCGCCTCGAGTCGTCGAGCGAGCCGGTGTGCACGGGTCACGTCGCTCGTGAAGACGCCGGCGACGAGACCGTACTCCGAGTCGTTTGCGACCTCGACGGCTTCAGCTTCATCCGCGAACGAAAGCACCGAGAGCACCGGGCCGAAGATCTCCTCGCGGGCGATCCGCATCTCGGGATCGACGTCGGTGAAGACGGTCGGTTCGACGAAGTACCCCTCACGCTCGAGCGTCTCGCCGCCGGTTTCGAGCGTCGCGCCCTCGCTGGTTCCGACGTCGATGTAGCGGGTGATCTTCTCGAGCTGTTCGGCGGAGACGACGGGGCCCATGTCGGCGTCGTCGCTTCCGGGAGCGATTTCGGTCGATTCGGCGATCTCGACGATCTTCTCGACGAGGTCCTCGTGGACTGATTCGTGGACGATGGCCCGGTCCGCGGCCGAACAGATCTGTCCCGCGTTGGTGAAGATGCCCGTCGTGATCCACTCGGCTGCGGCCTCGAGGTCGGCGTCCGGAAAGACGATCGCCGGGTTCTTCCCGCCGAGTTCGAGGGTGACGGGCGTTACCGTCTCGGCGGCGGCCGTCATGATCCGCTGGCCGGTCGGGACGCTCCCCGTGAAGGTGATCTGGTCGACGCCCTCGTGTTCGGTCAGTGCCTTGCCCGCTGGGTCGCCGAATCCGGGAACGACGTTGACGACGCCGTCGGGAACGCCGGCCTCGGCGCACAGTTCGGCCAGACGCAGCGAGGACAGCGGTGTCTGTTCGGCGGGCTTGACGACCGTCGCGTTGCCGGCGACGAGCGCCGGGGCAACACCGCGGGCGAAGAGGTTTCCAGGGAAGTTCCAGGGTGTTATCTGGGCGCTGACGCCGTAGGGTTCACGAACCGTGTAGTCGACCTGCTCGGGACCGACCGGAACGCTCGTTCCCTCGATCTTGTCGGCCGCCCCGGCGTAGTACTCGAAGTAGCGGGCCGCGCCGATGACGTCGCTTTTCGCCTGCGAGACGGGTTTCCCCTGATCGAGGCTTTCGAGCGCCGCGAGATCGTCGGCGTGGTCGCGGATCAGGCGGCCGACTTCGTAGACGATCCGACCCCGTTCGTCGGGGTCGGTGTCGCGCCAGTCGGGGAACGCGTCCCGGGCAGCCGTGACTGCAGCGTCGATATCGTCGGCCTGGGCGGCCGCAACCGCCACGATGGGTTCTTCGGTCGCGGGATCGATCGTCTCGAGGGTCGACCCGTCGGTCGCCGGTACCCACTCGCCGTCGACGTACAGATCCGTACTCGAGAGTTGTTCGAGTGGCTCTGGCTCCCGTTTCTGGTCGATAGGCTCGGACATAGTGCTCGCCCTACATTCAGCGGCGACGAAAATGAGTGCTTCGCTCGGATACGGTCGGTCGACGCCTGAACGGAACCGTGGGTCCGGTCGATCAGGCTCCGGCGTGTCGTACGGCCTGTTTGACGTCGTTTCCAGAGCGATCAGGGGTCGACCGGTAAATCGGTTCAGCAGTCCGTATCAGTCCGCGTGCGGGTGCAACGCCGCGCGAGTGATTTCACGGGTGTCGGACTTCGCGAGCGCCTCTTCGACGTCGAGCAGGTCGAACTCGGCGTCGATCAGGTCCTCGTAGGGGTAGTCGTCGCCGCACTCGGCGAGGAACTCGAGGGCGGTCTTCAGGTACCACGGCTGGTACCGGATCGCCGTCGTGATGTCGATTCCCCTGCGGGTCAGCGTGCCGGTGTCGAACTCGGACATGATGCCGGGGTTGACGTTGCCGACCTCGAGGTATCGGCCGCCCTGGCGCAGGAGGTGTGGCCCTTCGGCGAACGCTTCGGGGACGCCAGCGACTTCGACGCCGACGTCGGCGCCGACGCCGTCGGTCAGCTCGCGCACTCGCTTTGCGCGTTCCTCGACCGTCTCGTACTCGCGGAAGTCGATGACGTGGTCGACCCCGAACTCCTTGGCGCGTTCGATACGGCCGTCGACGCCTTCGACGACGATGGTCTTCGCGCCGCGCTCGCGGGCGATGGCGACCGTGTTGAGGCCGAGGCCGCCGGCGCCCTGAACGACGACCGTGTCGTTCCAGTCGACGCCGACCTGGTCGAGCCCGTAGAGCATCTGTGAGAGCGCGCAGTTCGCCGCAGCGGCGACCTGCAGGTTCACGCCCTCGGGAACCTTGTAGAAGTACTGGTTCGGGTGGACGAAGTAGTGCGTCGAGAACGTCCCGTGGAAGTGCGGCGACTCCTCCGGCGGCTTCGACCAGTAGGTGTAGGCGTTCTCACAGAGGTTGAACTGTCCCTCGCGACACGGCGGACAGCGCTGGCAAGTCAAGAAGTACGCCGGCGCGACGATATCGCCCTCCTCGATCGGGTCGCCCGCGTAGTCGGTCTCGACGCCCTCGCCGAGTTCGCTCACCCGACAGACGGCCTCGTGTCCCAACACTCCCTCTTTCACCTCTGGGTGGTGGCCCCGCCAGATGTGGAGTTCCGAGCCGCAGACGTTGGCCTGTTCGATCTCGGTCAGTACCGCGCCCGGTTCGGGCTCCGGAACCTCGTACTCTTTGATCTCGAGCTGTTCCGGCTCTGACAGGTAGACGAGCTTTCCAGTGGGTCGTGCTCCCATAGCTCGATGTTTCTGGCTCACAAAATAAATCTTCCGTCGACTGAAGTCCGTTTCGTCGGCGAATCGACGGCTCACGGGTGAAAATTCCGGCAGCGATCGAAGCCTTCGCGGCGAACGGGGGGTCGGGAGCCGCAACCCGCGGCCGTGTGCGAGCACGGTCACCGAGGCCGATCACCTCGCGGTCAGTCGCCGAACTCCACGGCCAGCAGGTGCTCGCGGAGGTCGTCACCGGCCTCCCGGGGATTCGTCGGTAGCCGCCGTTCCTGGACGAGCGTGTTCTCGACGATCGTCTCGAGGTCCTCGCGTTCGAGCCCGAGTTCGGCCATCGACGCGGGGAGGCCCAGGGATCGCCGGAGTCGATCGCACTCGGCGACCAGCGCGCTCGCGGCCTCGTCGTCGGTCGCCCCGTCGTCGACGACCTCGAGCGAGCGGGCGATCGAGGCGTACTCCCCGCGACGGACGGGCAAGTTGTAGGTCAAGCCGGCCTCGATGGACGCCGCCAGGCACGCACCGTGTGGTTCGTCGGTGAGGCCCCCAAGCGTGCTCGCGAGAGCGTGGACGACGCCCAGTCCGGAGACGGAGAACGCGGTCCCGGCGAGGTGGGAGCCGAGACTCATCGCGCGTCGCGCCTCTCGATCGGCCCCGTCGAACGTCGCCCGCTCGAGCGCGCCGTGGACGAGCGAGAGGGCCTCCCGGGCGAGCGCGCGGGAGACGGGGTTCGCTCCCTGGTAGGTGATGGGACGGGGTTCGACCCACCGGTGGTCGCGGGCGGTCACCGACTCGAGGGCGTGGACGAACGCGTCGAAGCCGGCGCGGGCGGTGATGGCTGGTGGCAGCCCGTACGTCAGCGTCGGATCGACCAGCGCGACGTCCGGGCGGAGGTGCTCGTCGCTCGAGCCGAGTTTGATACCGTCGTGGGAGACGACCGCTGTCTGGGTGGCCTGGGAGCCGGTGCCGCTCGTCGTCGGGACCGCCACGAGCGGCGCGACCGGGCCGGGAACCTCGTCGACGCCGAGGTAGTCTGCGGCCTCGCCGCCGTGAGCGAGCAGGGTCGCGACGACTTTCGCGGTGTCGATACAGGAGCCGCCGCCGACCGCGACGGCGCCGTCGACGGCGTCGGTCGGGAGGTCGGCGAAGTCGTCGGTCGACGGTTCGATCGTCGCGTAGTGGACCACCGGGTCGGCCTCGAGGGGGTCGAGGATCGGCCCGAGCACGCCGGCGTCCTCAACGCCCGCGTCGGTGACGATCAGCGGAGCGGATACGTCGAGGCGCTCGAGGACGTCCTCGAGGGTGGTCGCGACGCCATCGCCGAAGGTGACGTCGGTGGCGGTGAACGAGAAGTGGCCGGTGTGCCCATCGTGGGTGACGGCTGGACTGTCCATACGCTCCGTTGTGAGGCGAGCGAGTAAAGCAGTACTGCCCGGCCGATGGCCTGTCCGACGCTCATCTGCGGTCTCGAGTGGGTGTTTCGGAAGGCCACACGGTCTCGAGTGGACGCCACGGAAGGCCACCGGGTTTCGACAGCGATACTTCCTCGGGACGTACACCTCGAACTGGAACCGGTCCACCATGCGCTGGCGATACCCAGGGAGTGTCCTGGGACTGTGTATGCTGGCGTTCTTCGTGACGATGGTGGGTCGGCTGGCGGTCAGCCCGGTGGTGCCGGAGATCACCGATGCGTTCTCGGTTTCGAACACGCTGCTCGGCGTCGAGTACTGACCGCGGCGAACCGACCGCTTCGGCCAAACGAGTTACGCCTGCGATACCGGGCGTCCCACCTGATCGGCTCACATGTGGTACTGGTAAAACTCCTCGAGAACCTGGATCTCCTCGATTTTCGCGGTTCGGCCGGTCAGGTCGCTGACGGCGAGACTCTCCTCGAGCGTGCCGTAGTCGATGATCCAGTAGGGGGTGTAGACGAGTTCCAGTTCGTCGAGGGAGTACTCCGGCATAGCCGTGGCCCGGTGGTACCGGCCGACGTATTTGAAGAGCCACTCACGCCAGATTCGTTCGGCCTCGTCCTCGTCGATCTGTGGCTCGATCACCGCCTCGGGATCGGCGTCGATCGTTCGCCGTGCCGGAAGTGTGACGTCGACTTCACCCGGTCGAGCGGTGACCGCGTCGATTCCCGCCAGAAATTTGAGGACCTTCTTTCCGCGAAGGGTCCGGCGAATCGTCGCCGTCGTGTAGGCGATGTAATCCGGGTAGTAGACGAGCGTCACGTCGAAGTCGGGCGTCTCGGTTTCCCAGTCCAGGTAGTCCGCCAGCACCGCGTACGCGTACTCTTTGGCGCTCAGGTTACGGGTCTGCTCGATGGCGGACGCTTCGTCGAGCCGTTCCTCGAACGCGCTGATCTTCATATCTACTACGATGGTAGCCACTGGGTGTTAAGCGCTCGGTCGAAAAACGGGTCGACACGAATCGATAGTTAGTCGTCGCTCTCGGAGGCGCCGGCCGGCCCGGTCGGCGACGAGCCGCCGGGCTGGTCGCTGTCCAGGAGGCGCGTCTCGGCGGAGAACACTTCCTCGAGGTGTTCGTCGCTCGGCGGCTCGGTGAAGAAGCTCACCACGACCGTGGTCGCGACGCTGACGATGAACCCGATACCGGTCGACGCGAACGGGTTCTCGTTCAGGGGCCAGAAGCCCTCCATGACGCCGAACTGCGGGCCGAGGTGGATGTAGAAGTACACCCCGAACCCGAGGATCATCGCCGCGTAGGCCGCGTGCTTGGTGGTGCGCCGCCAGATCAGTCCGATCATGTACGGGCCACCGAACGAGGCGATGATGCCGCCGATGCCCGTCCACATGAAGACGACGAGGTACTGTGGCGGCGTGATGACCGCGGCGACGGCGACGAAGACGATGAAGATCGTCGAGATGCGCGAGATGAGCAGCGCGCGCTGCTGGACCTCGTCGGCTTCGGGGTCACCGCCCTTCCACGGCACGTAGGACTTGCGGTAGAGGTCGTTCGCGAAGATCTGAGAGATCGCGATGATCAGCCCGTCGGACGTCGAGACGATCGCGCTGAGGATCGCGATTCCCAGGAACGCCGCCATGATCGGGTGGATGTTCTCGACGAACAGCGTCGGGATGATCGCGTCGGGGTCGGACACCTCGAGACCCTGTGCGGCACCGAGGATGCCACCCAGGTACATCACGGGGAGGAAGATGCCGACGAGCGAGGTCGCGAGCAGGAACCGGCGGATGTACCGGTTGCTCTTGATCGCGAAGAACTTGTTACCCAGGTGGGGCTGGGCCGTGAAGCCGATGTGGGCGATCATCAACAGGAGGATCGCCCACCAGCCGGGGAAGATCGGGTTGTCCGGATCGGTGTGCTGGTCCCACTGCTGGCTGCTCTCGAGGGCGGCGTTGACCGAACTCATCCCGCCGTCGATGCCCCAGCCTGTCACGAACATGATGAAGATCAGGAACGTAATCCCGATCATGATCGCGCCCTGGACGGCGTCAGTCAGGATGTCGGCATGCGAGCCACCGGCCGCCATGTAGACCAACATGAGCAGGCCGGCCACCCAGATTCCGACGACGTACTCGACGCCGAGGATGACCTCGAACATCCAGCCCGCCGCTGAAATCTGTGCCATCGCGTAGAAGATCAGGAACAGCGAGAGCAACGCCGTGACGACCCGCAGACCGGGACTCTGGAATCGGTCGCCGATCAGATCGGGAACGGATTGTGAGTTGAAGCGGTCGCTGACCTTCTTGCTGACGCGTGCGACGACGATCGCGCCGAAGAAGATCCCGATGGGGTAGATCAGCGCGTAGTATCCCGCCATGAACCCCATGTCGTACCCCATCCCCGGGATACTCATGAACGTCGCACCGCTCGCGACGGTGGCGGCGTACGCCAGTGCGAGCGCGAGGAAGCCGAACCCGCCGCGAGCGGTCGCGTACTCGTCCTGGGCGCTGGTCGCCCCTCTTCCGCCCTCGACGCGTCGGTACCCGATGTAGCCGAGTCCCACGATCAGGAACAGGTAGGCGGCGAGGAAAACCCATCCCCACGTGATGACCGTTCCGTGATCGAGTTCGTCACCCGCCTGCATGACGAACTCGCCGGCGAGAAGCTCCGCTGTCATCAGTTACCTCCGCTCTGCTGGGCCTGCTCTTCGGACCCTCTCGTCTCCGGTCGGTCCCGATTCGTATACGTTATCTCTCGCTGTTCGAGCCACTCCTCGACGTAAAATACCCAGAGGATTGCGAACAGCACGAACAGGATCGACGTCGTTGCGAGTACTTGTAGTACGTTCATGCGTGGTACAGTCACCCATCCCTAATCAGGAAGCTTAATAATTATGATCGTTTTCCAACATGTCCTCGTGGAAATAAACGAAATAACGTTCGTGAGGGGTGTTGGGCAGACGTACCGACCGTCATCTGAGTCCAACGAACCAGCGGTCGAGACGCCCACAACAGTCGTCCACTGGGGTCTCCGGTTACTCCTGGGGACCGTGCGATGGACTCACGTCGTCCCGACGTCGTGCCTCCGCCGATAGCTGGTGGGCGTGTGTCCCCTCGAGTTCACAGATCTTCGCCGCCCACGGCGCGATTCGGGCGGCGCCTGCCTCGGTCGCCTCCTGATGGGTAAGGACCTTGAGATACGTGTTGACCGTGATGCCGCCGCTGTATCGGGCCACCTCGAGCGTCGGGAGACTGTGGTTCGTCCCGACGGCCTTGTCTCCGAAGACGACGGGCGAGTGCTCGCCAAGGAACAGCGAGCCGTAGTTAGTGAGGTCGTCGACAACCGACCGGGGCTCGTCGATCATCACCTGCAAGTGCTCGATCGCGTAGTCGTTGGCGACGGCGACCGCATCGCTCATCGTCTCTGCGAGGACGACCTCGCCGTTTGCCTCCCAGCTTTCGCGAGCGACGTCCTCGGTCCGCAGGTCGGGCAGTCGATCGTAGAGCGCCTCGATGGCGGCGTCGGCGACGTCGCGGTCGGTCGAGACGAGAATCGCCCGTGCGTTGGGGTCGTGTTCGGCCTGAGCGAGCAAGTCCGTCGCAACCAGGTCCGGATCGGCCGTCTCGTCGGTCAGAATCAGTACCTCGGACGGGCCGGCGAGGAAGTCGATGCCGACTCGACCGAAGACCTGGCGCTTGGCCTCGGTGACGAAGACGTTCCCCGGGCCGGTGACTTTCGCGACCGCCGGCACGCTCTCGGTGCCGTAGGCCATCGCGGCGATCGCCTGTGCACCGCCGATGCTGTAGATTTCGTCCGCGCCGGCACGATCCATCGCGTACAGCTGGGCGGACTGGATGCTGCCGTCTCCCTGCGGTGGTGCGCAGGTGACGATCCGATCGACGCCGGCGACGGTCGCAGGAACGATCGACATCGCCGGGGCGGCGACGAGCGGGTGACGGCCGCCGGGAACGTAAGTCCCTGCCGATTCGACGGGCACGACGCGCTGGCCGAGTCGAACCCCTTCCTCGAACTCCCGCTCGAACCCGGAGATGTGTTCTCGCTGTGCTTCGTGGAACGCCCGAACGTTCGCGATGGTGTTGTCGATCGTCTCCCGTTCGGCCGCGGTCAGGTCGTCGGCTGCAGCCGCGATCTGGGCTTCGCTGACGCGAAACTCCTCGAGGTCGACGTCGTCGAACCGCGACGTGAACTCGACGAGGGCGTCGTCGCCGCGCTCGTTGACTGCCGAGCAGATGTCGCGGACGGCGTCCACGACCTCCCGTTCGATTTCGAGCGAGGCACTCCCTGCTTCTTTGAGATATTCAGTGCTGGTCATGCCACAGCCCCACAATTGACACTTCACTACAAAAAGTGTGGGGCCGACCGAGCGAATACCGGTCCTCGGACGACCGATAGCTGCTAGTCCGCACGTCAGCCACTGCCGGGCAGGACCGACTCACTGCTCACGAGGGACGCAGTGAACCGGCACCGGACTCACCCGGAGGACCTTCTCCGTCGTACTCCCGAGCAGCACTCGGTCGAGGCCAGATCGCCCGTGGGTTCCCATGACGATCAGGTCGACGCCGTTCGTCTCGGCGTACTCGACGATCTGCTCGTGTGGAACGCCCGCGCTCACGCCCGTCTTGAGCGATACGCCCGCATCAGCAGCCCTCTCCTCGAGTTGCTCGAGTGACCGCTGGCCGGCTTCCCGAAGCTGGTCGTGGATCGCCTCGCGATCCATGTCGTTCGGGTGGCCGACGAACGCAGTCTGGTCGACGACGAACAGCGTGTGGAGTTCCGCGTCGTAAGCCCGAGCGAGGCTTACGGCGTGGTCGATACCCTGTTCTGACAGTTCACTTCCATCGGTCGGAAAGAGAATCGTATCGTACATCCGCTCACCTCTTGGAGGCGCCCCGTATTATACATGATTGTTACTTTCCGATCGGGGGAGTATGCAACGTGACCGTCGGTCTGGGCCGAGCCGTCCCGCGGCGGCGAACAGTTAATGGGCCGGCTCCGAAACGATGCACCATGCACGCAGGTAAATCGTTCGTCGTCACCGGTGCAAGCGGCGGTATCGGCCGCACAATCGCACTCGAGTTGCTCGACAGCGGTGCCACCGTCGCGCTGGCGGCCCGGAGCGACGGGATCGACGGGACAGCCGAGCTGGCCGATGCCGGCGAGCGCGCGCTGCCGGTCCGAATGGACGTCACGGACGAGTCGTCGGTCGAACGGGCGATCGAGGAGGTCGCCTCGGCGTTCGGCGGGATCGACGGCGTGGTGAACAACGCCGGAATCGCTGGACCGACCGCACCCGTTACCGACGTCGAGGCGACCGAGTGGGACCACACGATGGCGGTCAACGCGAAGGGTCCCTTTCTGGTGACAAAGCACGCGACGCCGCACCTGATCGAGAGCGATCACGGAGCGATCGTGAACATCTCCTCGATCAGCGGGAAGCGACCGCTCGAGGACCGCACCCCCTACACCGCCTCGAAGATGGCCCTGATCGGGCTGACACGGACGCTCGCGTTCGAACTGGGGGACGAGGGAGTCACCGTCAACGCCGTCTGTCCGGGCGCGACCGTCGGACCGCGGATCGATCGCGTAATACAGAACCAGGCCGAACGGCGCGGTCTCTCCTTCGAGGAGGCTAAACGGACTGTCTTCACCGAGGATGCAGCACTCGGCGAACTCGTCGATCCCGAATCCGTCGCGGAGATGGTCTCGTTCCTGCTGGGACCACACGCCCGTCACGTAACGGCACAGGACATCAACGTCGACGGTGGAACGGCCTGGTACTGAGACGGCTCGTACACAGGCGCCAGTGGCGCCGATCCGGCGACGGCGGGTTATCGACTCGCCAGGCTCAGTTCGATCGCGTTCGCCGCTCCAGTGACGATCTCCGGAATCTCCTTCGTGAACCGATCGCCCCGAAATCGGTTCTCCGGCCCGGAGACAGCGATCGATCCGAGCACTGTCCCGTCCGAGACGATCGGACTCCCGACCGCTCGAAACCCTTCGAACGTCTCCCCGTCGTTCAGCGCGTAGCCGCGCTCGCGGACGGTGGCGAGCTCCTCGAGTAGCTCGTCGACGTCCGTGATCGTCTTCTCGGTCCGTGGGGTAGGCGGGTGGGTCACGGCGATCTCGCGAACTCGGTCGTCCGGGAGGTGTGCCAGGATCGCTTTTCCGGAGGCGATATTCTGCAAGGGAACCCGTTTCCCGAGCTCACCATAGGGCTGGACCGCCCGATCGCCCATCGCCTTCTCGAGGTAGACGCCTTTTCCGTACTCCTCGACCATGAGCCAGGCGATTTCCCCAGTTTCGTCGGCCATCTGCTCGAGCGACGGACGGGCGACGTCGGCGAGTTCGATCCGGTTTTTCGCCTGCACACCGAAGTGCAGGCACTTGAGTCCGACGCGGTAGGTCGAGCCGTCCTTGATGAGATACTCGTGTTCGACGAGCGTGGAAAGGTGGTCGTGGGCCGTGCTCTTGGCGATCCCCAGGTGGTCGGCGACCGTTGTCGCACCCGCCCCATCGAGTTCGTGGACCGTTTCCAGGACGCCGAACAGGTTGTCGGCCGATTTGACGGTTCGTTTGCGGTCGTTTTTCATGATAGTCACGATCACTCTCGAGTCGAATAAACGGTGTGGTCAGCGAACGACCGACATGGTTTGACCCTTCGCGAACATTCCTCTGGGAACGCAGACAAAATCATCGTGACGAACACGCCCGTATTGCAAAGGTTGTTCGGAGCTACCGAATACAGCTCGGCGAATCCAATTATGGTGCATTAATATGTACATATAATATTTCTATAAGGTGGTGAACGTATAAGCCGAAAACACGTCTCGAGTTACGGCCGTACTTTTGTAAAATCAGTTCCGTTCGTCATCGGCGAACGCAGTGACCGTCGAACTGCCGATGTGAACGTCGCACCTCCAGTCTCGAGCGGCGACCCCTGCACCCGACGCTGAGATAGCCGATCGGGGTCTGGACCCGGCACATACAAATCACAACCGGATGAATTCACCGACATGGACTCAATCGACGTTCACGACCGGCGTTCCCTCGAACGGACGCCCGCCCACGAGGTCGCCATCGAGTGCCTCCTCGCGGGGATCGAGGCCGCCCACCCTGTCGTTCGTGTCGGACGGACGATATCGGTTGGAGACGGACAGCTATCGATCGAGACTGACGACGGCGGCGGGTACGATCTCGACCGGTTCGACGAGGTCGTCGTGGTAGGCGGCGGCAACGCGGCCGGCGGGTTCGCCGCCGCGCTCGAGGACGAACTCGGCGACTCCGTGACCGGCGGCGCCGTCGTCACCGACGATTCGGCCCGGACGAACGCGATCGACGTCCTTCCGGGTGACCACCCGCTCCCCAGCGAGACCGGCGTTCGGAGCGCCCGCCGGGTCCTCGAGGTCGCAACCGCGGCCGAGGCCGACGACCTGGTCATCGCCGTCGTCACTGGCGGAGCGAGCGCGCTCCTCGCGGCTCCCGCGGACCCCCTTACGTTGGCTGACCTCCGGGCAGTGACGGGGGAACTGCTCGCCTGCGGCGCGTCGATCGACGAGATCAACGCCGTCCGCAAACACTGCTCGGCGATCAAGGGTGGGCAACTCGCCCGGGCCGCGTCGCCGGCGACCGTGGTCACGCTCGTCCTGAGCGACGTCGTCGGTGACGACTACAGCGTGATCGGGAGCGGGCCGACGGTCCCCGACCCGTCGACGTACGCCGACGCCGTCACGGTCCTGGAACGCTACGACCTCGACGTTCCCGACGCCGTACGGGAGTACCTCGAGGCCGGCGTCGACGGGGCTTGCCCGGAGACGCCGACGGTCGGCGATCCGGCGTTCGAGGACACCCACACCCACCTCGTCGGTAGCGGACGGTCGGCACTCGAGGCGGCACGGGACGTCGCCATCGACCGTGGATACGAACCGTTGCTCCTCTCCTCGCGCGTTCGCGGCGAGGCCCGTGAGTCGGCGCTCACACACGTCGCGATCGCCGAGGAGTGTCACGAGACCGGAACGCCGGTCGAACCGCCCGCCGTGCTCCTGTCCGGTGGCGAAACGACGGTCCGACTCTCTGACGAGCCGGGCGACGGCGGCCCCAACCAGGAGTTCGTCCTCAGTGCGGTCCTGGCGCTCGAGACGGACGGGATCGTCGTCTCGAGCGTCGACACCGATGGGATCGACGGCGCCACCGACGTCGCCGGGGCGATCGCCGACGCGAGAACTGTCGACGATGCGGCCGGTCGAACGGCCCTCGACCGAAACGATTCACTGTCTGCGCTCGCGAGCGCGGACGCCGTCGTACGGACCGGGCCGACCGGAACGAACGTCAACGATCTCAGGGTGATCGTCGTCGACCCGGTCGACTGATCCGCTGCCCCCGGACCGGAACCAGGGTGGTCGCCGGTGTCCTGGAACTGCCTGACAGCTGCCGTGGGATGTCGTCGTCTCCCTGGCTCGAGCGAGTGTCTGCCAGCAGGGGAACGGACGGCTTCCACCCCAAATATATTAAATCCGATAATATAGACATAATATACTAGATTTGTTATATCGCAGTCGTGGAATACCATCTCGACTCGTCGGATCGCCTTACGGGCGTATTGGCGTAAAGCAGTCGAGCGGTGATCGACAGTGTCGCGGTGCGGAATCTTTTTGAGGTCGAACTGTGTTACGTTCGATCAGTGAGCGAACAACCAGCAGAGACAGCGACGGGCTCGGTGTGTTGTAAAGTCGGCCGCGACCGAGAGCGGTACGATCTCGAGGACCTCGACGACGAACTCGTTCGCTTCTGGACGGACCGGACCGAAGACCGCTACAGCACGCGGGAGCTGGCACAACACGTCAACGAACGAATCCTCCAGGCCGCGCTCGACGACGCCGGCTTACAGTACAAAGAAGGCGAGGTCGCCAACAGCTATCGGCTGCTCACCGACGACGACGTCAGCAGCGGGACCAGGGTTCAGACCCGAAAGGAACTCGAGCGCGACGGCGTCCCGGTCGAGGACGTCGAGCGCGATTTCGTCTCCCACCAGACCGTCTACAACCACCTGACTGACTGTCTCGAGGCCTCCCTCGAGTCACCGAGCGACGAGGAGCGACTCGAGCGCAGTCGCGACAAACTCGGCGCGCTCCGCAACCGGACCAGCGCGGTAACCGAGGATACGATCGCCCAGCTCGAGCGCAACGACGTCCTCGAGGTCGGCGAGTTCGACGTCCTCGTTTCGGTCAGCGTCACCTGCAAGGAGTGTCGCCAGCAGTACACCGTCCGCGACTTGCTCGAGCGCGGCGGCTGTGACTGTCAAGCCGGAGCCGACGACTGACCCGCCGCTCGAGCTCGGTTTCTCGTTTCGTAGCGCCTCTCTGTCCCGTGCTGTCCCGACCGCACGTCCTCTCGCAGACTTTCGTTCGTGACCGAGCCGCCCTCGAGCGGTACCAGCCACGGTAGCTCCGTCTCGAGTCTACGCAATCCTCTCTATTTCGAATGATGTATTTCGACGTGAGGTGTATATGTTGAATCATGTATTCGGACGTGAGGTGTCGACGATGATTGACGGGCTGGCGCTCGTCGTTTCGCTCGTTCAAAACTGACGGAGGCCAACTGGATCCGTGAGCCAGGACGGCACCGATCACTCGACGAACTGGTCGAGCGTCGCGTCGAGGCCGTCCCGAACGTCGCTCACCAGGGCCCCGTCGATGTCGAGGCCAAGCACGTCGACGGCGGCCCTGCCGACGCGCTCGCGGTCGGCCTCGGGGGAGTAGATGCCCAGTCGCCACTGGGAGTACTGGGCCGCCCGGAGCGCCCCGACCAGCGGCGACTGCTGGCCGAGTTCTCGGATCTCGCCGTTGACGAGCACGCGGGAGGTCGACTCCGTCATCGAGGGCCGGCCTGGTACGTCGAGGATCACGGCCTGGGGGTCGACGCCGGCCCGGTCGGCGACCTCGCGTTCGAACGCCCGAATCGCGTCGTGGTCGGCCTCGATGATCCCGCCAGGAACGTCGTCGATCTCCGCCCAGACGGCTCGTTTGAACAGGTTTCGCCGGTCGAATCGCCGGGCGAACTCGCTCGTCGCCTCGCTCGAGCGTAAGGCGACGATCAGATCGGAGTCGTCCATCCGCTGGAGGGTGGCTGCGTCGAGGGCCGCATCGGGCGCCTCGAGCAGTCGTTCGGCCGCTCGTCTGAGCATGGCTTTGCTGATCCGGGCGACGCTGTGGCTGTAGACGGTCGGGTTCATGAGCGCACGGGCGACCAGCAGGCTCTCTGCGGTCTGGACGTTCCCCTCGTCGAGGACGAGTTCGCCGTCGGCGAACGTGAGTTCGCGGACCAGCCGGCCGTGGTCGATCGTCCCGTAGGGAACGCCGGTGTGGTGGGCGTCGCGGACGAGGTAGTCCATTCGATCGACGTCGAGTTCACCGGAGACGAGCTGGCCGAACCGACCCTCGCCGGCCACGAGGCCCGCGATCGTCGCTGGCTCGAGGTCGTGCTCGCGAAGGACGTCGCCTACCGCACCTTCGGCGAGGAGGTGGGAGACGTCGTCGTGGTATCGACCGGTTCGACGGTACGTGAGTGCCTCGAGGTTGTGACTGAACGGTCCGTGACCCACGTCGTGTAGGAGTGCGGCGGCCTGGACGCGCTTGGCCCGTCTGCCCTCGATGGAGAGTTGCTCGAGGGCTTCGCAGGCGAGGTGGTAGACGCCGAGGCTGTGCTCGAACCGGGTGTGGTTGGCCGACGGGTAGACCAGCGAGACGGTACCGAGCTGGCTGATACGCCGGAGTCGCTGGAGCGCCGGCGTATCGAGGAGGTCGCGCGCCACCCCGTTGATCTGGATGTGATCGTGGACGCTATCCTTGATAACTTTCATACCTGTCGTTCGCCCGGATCGTACAAAAACCGTCGTGCGGCTTCCTCGCATTCGGCGCTCGAGTCGCCGGCGACCGGGCTCGGGCCGCCCGCGACCGGTATGGCTTTGAGCGACGCGTTCGAACCGCGCGTATGGTCGCACCCCGGATCATGACGATCGCCCTGTTCGTCATCGTGATCCTCTGTCTGATCGCGTTGCTCTACATCTCGACACAGTGGGAGGAGTGATTGGTCGTCGCCGGCGTGAGGATCCGATCGACGGCCCTCGTCGGGCAGTGTCGAGACGACCCGGCTGGATCGACCGACGCAGCGAATCCGGCCCTGCGCCGTGACCGCCCCGATTCGATACCTCGTTCGGTGATACCGGGGCCCAGGCCAGCCCGAGCTACCGGGCAGACAACCTTTTCTTGCCCGCATCAAACCCCTTACGTATGTATACGGAGGATGGATTCGACTACGACGTCGCGGTCGTCGGCGGCGGGCCGGCGGGGCTCTCGGCTGCATTGTACGCGACTCGACTGGGGCTCGACACGCTGGTCGTCGACCGCGGCGGTGGACGAGCGGCGATGATGCAAGAGACCCACAACGTCATTGGCGTCGAAGAGCACGTCTCCGGCAACGAGTTCCTCCAGACCGCCCGCGAACAGGTCCAGGGCTACGGCGCCGACGTCGAACGCGGCCTCGTCGAGAACGTCACCCCGATCGACGGGCCGGACTCGAGTCCTGTCGATGGCGGCTTCCGCGTCTCGTTCAACGACGAGGCGGTCGACGTCTGCCGGGTCGTCCTCGCCACGGGGTTCGCCGACGAGCATCCCGATCCGCCGCTTCCACGCACCGGCCGTGGGCTACACTACTGTTTGCACTGTGATGCGTTCATGTTCGTCGACGAGCCGGTCTACGTGATGGGGACGACCGACGCCGCGGCCCACGTCGCGATGATCATGTTGAACTACACCGACGACGTCGACGTGCTCACCCGCGGCGAAGCGCCCGCGTGGAGCGAGGAGACGGCGACGCTGCTCGAGGCCCACCCCGTCGACGTCGTGACCGCCGAGATCGCGGGCATGACCCGACGCGACGACGGCTGGCTCGAGTCCTTCGAGTTCGACGACGGGACGACGCGGGCGTACACCGGCGGCTTCCCGATGTACGGCTCGAACTATCACGACGACCTCGTCGAGTCGCTGGGCCTCGAGCGAACCGACGAGGGCACCGTCGCCGTCGACGACCACGGCCGAACGTCGCTCGAGGGCGTCTACGCCGTCGGCGACCTCACGCCCGGACACAACCAGGTCCCGATCGCGATGGGCGAAGGTGCCAACGCGGGCATCGCTGTCCACAAGGACCTCCGTGCGTTCCCGCGGTCGCTCGAGGAGATCGACGCGTGCGGAGCCGTCTCGGAAACTGACGTCCCGGCGGTCTCCTCGAGGCTGAAAGCGACGGCGGTCGACCACGAGGGACATGCCGGGGATTCCGAGGGGGGCGCCGACGACTGATACCGTCGAACAGAGGTGGCGTAAGGATTCGACGGACGCCGTCTTCGGTTGAGTGACTGCTGTCCGGAAGCACGACGCTCGAGCGGCGTCGAAAAAAGCGCCGTCAGGTGCCGTGCGGTCGGTTACGGCCGGGCCGCTCGAGGTGTCGAGTGATGACCGAACTCACGATTCCGCCGGACGCGGACGACGACCGAACTGAAGCGCTCGTTCGCGACCACGTCGACGTTGGCGACGAGGTCGAGGTCCGCGAGGCCGAACGCACCGGCGGCGACGACCCGGCGGTGACGGGCGAGGTGACCGGCGTCGAGGCCGGCTACCTCGAGCTCGACGGCCAGCCGCTCGACGGCAAAAGCGTCCGATACGACGAGATCAAGACGGTGACACGCGTCGAGTCGGAGTCGAACCCCGACTCGGGGCCGACCTGACGAGCCGACTCACTCGAGTCGACCCGCTCTGGCGACTCACTCGAGCGTGATCCACTCGCCGCGCTCGTCGCTCTTTTCGATCGCCGCGAGCACACGCTGGGCGGCGAGGCCGTCGGCGAAACTCGGCTCGAACGTGGAGCCGTCGGCGACGGCGCTGAGGAACTCGTAGTTCTCGTGGACGAAGGTGTGTTCCCAGCCCAGCACGTGTCCGGGCGGCCACCAGTGGTCGACGTAGGGGTCGTCGGCGTCGGTGACGAGGATCGTCTCGTAGCCTCGATTGCCATCGCGTAAGAGTTCGAGTTCGTTCAATCGCTCGAGCGAGAACCGCAGGCTGCCCGCCGAGCCGTGGATCTCGATCGTGTGGTCGTTCTTGTGACCCCTCGCGACCCGCGAGGCCTCGATGGTTCCCATCGCGCCGTGTTCGAACTCGACCTGTGCGGAGTAGGCGTCGTCGACGGTGACTGGTCGCGTTTCGTCTTCTCCGGGGACGGGACGCTCGTCGACGAACGTCCGCAGGTGGCCGCTGACGCGTCGGATCTCGCCCGCGAGGTCGTCGTCGCCGACGAGAAAGCGCAGGAGATCGACCGTGTGCGCGCCGAGATCGCCGAGCGCGCCGGAGCCCGCCAGTTCGGCGTCGTTGCGCCAGGACCACGGGGCATCTGGGTCGACCAGCCAGTCTTGCAGGTAGCGGCCGCGGACGTGGCGGATCTCGCCGAGCTCGCCGGCCGCGACCAGCCGCTTTGCGTACTGGATCGCGGGGACGAACCGGTAGTTGAACGCACAGCCTGCGGGTACGTCCTCGCCCGCGTTCGCGGCGGCGTCCGCCATCTCCTCGGCAGTCTCGAGCGTCGGGGCGAGGGGTTTCTCACAGAAGACGGGCGTGCCGGCCTCGAGTGCGGCGATCGAGGGCTCGGCGTGGACGTGGTTCGGACCGAGGTTGTAGAAGACGTCGACCTCGTCGACGACGTCCGCCCAGTCGGTCGCGATCGAATCGAAGCCGAAGCGGTCGGCCGCCTCCTCGAGGGCGGACTCGTCGCGGCCGACGAGGACCGAGCGGTCGACCGCGGGCGCGTCCGGGAAGAACATCGGAAGTCGCGCCATGGCGTTTGCGTGTGCGTTACCCATGAACCGGTAGCCGAGAACGCCAACGTCGAGTGTCATAGTGTATGGGAGCTGTATCGTCGGTGGTTATTCCGCCCAGTAGGCCTCACCGGGGGTTTCCCGGAAGACGGCCCGATGGAGGCAGTCGATCGCTTTCTCGAGGCCCTCGATCGAACTGGTGAGCGAGTCCTCGTGTTCGATGCTGAGGACGTCGTCGTAGCCGACCATCCGCAGGGTCGAGACGACGTCTTTCCAGTGTTCTTCGCCGTGGCCGTAGCCGACCGAGCGGAACAGCCACGAACGGTGCAGTTCGTCGTCGTAAGCGGTCGTATCGAGGACACCTTTGATCCGCGCCTGTTCGTCGTAGATCTGCGTGTCCTTCGCGTGGACGTGGTGGATCGCGTCGTCGGTGCCGAGAAACCGGATCGCGTCGGTGACGTCGATCCCCTGCCAGTAGAGGTGGGATGGATCGAAGTTGGCCCCGACGCGCTCGTTCGTCACCGACCGGAGCCGGAGCAAGCCGGCGGGTTCGTACACCAGCATGTTCGGGTGCATCTCGATCGCGAGGTCGACGTCGTGCTCGTCCGCGAATTCGGCAAGCTCGGACCAGTACTCGGTGGCCCGGCCCCACTGGTACTCGAGCGCCGCGGCGTGTTCGGGCGGCCAGGGCACGGTGATCCAGTTGGGGACGCTGTCGTCGGGCCCGCCGGCTGGCAGGCCCGAAAAGCAGGTGACGGTCCCGACCTCGAGCTGGGCGGCGAGTCGGATCGCCTCGCGGAGTTCGGTGTCGGCCGTCTCGGCCTCGTCCTCGTCGGGGTGCAACGGGTTGTTGTGCGTCGCGAGGGCGCTAATGCGCATCTCGTGGTCCGCAAGCGTCTCCTGGAGGGTCTCCTGTGCCGACTCGTCGTCGAGGTACTGCTCACGCTCGAGGTGGTCGTCGCCGGGGTAGCCGCCGACGCCGGGTTCGACCGCGGTGACGCCGCGGTCCGCGAGAAACGCGAGGGCCTCCTCGAACGATCGATCGTACAACGGTGGGGTGTGAACGCCGATATCCATGGGTTTGGTCTCGTGTAGTGGGGATCTTTCGTGGTGGTTGGCGGGCGATACAGTCAGGGCGGGTCACGTGTTACGGGATCGACACCGTCCGCTTCCACGGCGTCACTGGTTAATTCGCACGGTTTGTTCACGCTTGCGTGAACGAGAGATGTCCTCGAGCAGGCGCTGGACGGCCAGTGTCTGCTCGACGTTCTCGGTATCTCGGTGTCACCGACAATCGCGTCGACGAACGCGCGCTGTTCGGCAGTGTGGCCCTCGAACGAGGCGGTCGGGCTCGAGTTACTGTGGCGACGTGACGCTGCCGCTCGACTGGAGAGGTTCAGATACTCGAACTACGGGGAGCCGTCGCCGCCGTCGCCTCGTGTGGGATTTCTACGTGGCCGTACACTGTGTCGAGAATTAAATAATACCTAAGCGCACGCCGGGATCGAAGACGGGTCGAAAGTGGAGAAACGATGAATCGGAGTCGAGAACGGGGCCGTCAGTCGTCGGCCGGGGCGTGCGCGTGTTCGAGGTCGATCTCGCCGGCGTCGAGTTGCGCCTCGACGTTGCGGGCGGCCTCGACCATGTTGGCCATCTTGCCGTAGGCGACCTCGCGGGGCAGCAACTTGACGCCGCAGTCGGGCGAGACGACGAGCTGGTCCGGCGGGACGATCTCGAGGCCTTTCTTGATGTTCTCCTCGATCTGTTCGACCGATTCGACATCGGCGACGTGGACGTCCGTGACGCCGAGTGCGAGGTCGGCCGTGAACTCGGGATCTTTGAAGACGTCGAGCTGGTCGTAGTCGCCGTTTGCGAGCTCCAGGTCGAACTCGTCGACGGGGAACTCGAGGATCTCGGGGTAGATCCGCGAGTAGTCGCCGTAACAGACGTGCAGGCCGATGCGGACCTCCTCGGGGATGTCGGCGACGATGTGCTCGAGTGCCTCCCCGACGATGGCGTGGTCGTCGGGCGTGGTCGCGAGCGCGGGTTCGTCGATCTGGATGTAGCGGGCGCCGGCCTCGACGAGCTTTTCGATCTCCTCGTTGACGAGGTCGGCGAGGTCGAGCGTCAGTTCGTCGTCGTCGTCATAGGCCTCGTTGAACGACCAGTTTGCGAGCGTGTACGGGCCGGTGATCGGCACCTTGACGGGGCGGTCGGTCGCGCTCGCGGTGAACTCGTACTCGTCGACGAGCCAGCTCTCGTCGTATTCGACCTCCGAGACGACGCTCGGTTTGTCGAAGTAGTTGTGTCCCCAGACCTTGACGGGACCGTTGAACTCGTAGCCTTCGATGCGGTGAGCGAAGAACTCGACCATCTCGTTGCGGCGCATCTCGCCGTCGACGACGACGTCGAGGCCTGCACGCTCGTGTTCCTGCGTGATGAGGCGAGCGCCGTCGTCTTTGGCCTCCTGGTAATCGTCGGCGTCGAACTTGTGGTCGGGGTCCTCGTAGAGTTCCTTCGCACGGTTGAGCCACTTCGGTTTGGGGTAGCTGCCGACGACGGTCGTCAGCAGGAAGTGGTCGTTCTCGTGGCCCTCGGGTCGGAACTGGTCTTTGTTCTCGTTGCTCATGCGGCGGTCACCTCCGCGAGTTCCGCGGCTTCGGCGAGGACGGCGAGTTTCTCCTCGTGTTTGGCGTAGGGCAGGTAGAACGTCTCCGTGTTCGTCGTGAGATAGACCGTCTCGAACGTAGAGACCGGCAGCTGGTCGAACACCCAGTCGACCCGGTCGCGGATCGCTTCGGGGTCCTCGACGAGCGTGTTCTGACCGTCCGCGAGGCCGAGCGAGACGTCGTCGGTCGCGCCGTACTCCTGGATGTTGTAGAGATTCTGGTCCTGGTCGGCGACGAAGTCGAATCCGACCGCCTCGACGTCGGCGTCGAGCAGGTGGGCGTAGACCTTCTCCTCGAGTGCGCCCCAGTAGGGCTGGACGACGACGTCGGCGTCCGTCGCGGCGGCGACCTGGTCGATCGCCTCGCTCGCGCGCTCGTCGAGGCCGTCGTCGGGTGCCGACTCGACGAGCGAGGGCTCGAGCAAGAACAGCGTCTCGACGTCGGGGAAGGCGTCGACTTCGCCCGCGAGGAAGTCGGCGATCGCAGCCAGGAAGTCGGCCTCGTCACCGTACTGTTCGTCCGTCGCGAGGTCGGCGAGCGAGTACGGGCCCGGGAGAACCGCCTGCAGGCCGTCGTCCACGAGGTCGGCCGCGGCCTCGAGTTCGCTCGCGACGTCGCCGGAGAAGTCGAGTTCGCCCGAGACGACGGGCTCGCGGTAGAAGTTGTTGTTGTCGTAGTAGCGGACGATGCCGCGGGTTTCGACGGCGTCGTGGACGGCCAGCGGGTGGGCGATCATGTCGTCCCAGCGCAGCTGCCCCTCGACGATTCGATCGAGGCCGGCCTCCTGCTGGACGCCGATCAGTTCCTCGCGGGCTTCCTCGTAGACGGTGACGATCTCCTCGCGTTCGTCGCCGCCGATGAGATCGTGTTTCTGGTGGCCTTTCAGGTCCGAGAGGTCGTCTTTCGCCCAGTCCGGCAGCGGATAACAGCCGGGCGTGGTCGAAACGTACTCAGTCATCGTAGGCCGGGCTAGGTTATACCGACGCTTAATATTTTCCATCACGACTAATGCATTAGAGTAATCACACGGAATCCGATCCCGTCCTCAGCGTCGATTTGTCTGCGTCCCCGAAGGTTATCCCCGTGGCGGCCCCAGCAGAGCCATGCAAATCGATCACGTCCCGTTCGCCCACAGCGATCTCGAGGCGATCAGCGACGAATTCGACCGGCTCGGACTCGAGGCCGACTACGGCGGCGTCCACGGCAACGGCGTCACCCATATGTCCGTCCTCGGATTCGACGACCGCTCGTACGTCGAACTCATCTCCGAACGCGCCGAGGGGAGCCACGATTTCTGGCCCGCACACATCCGCGCGGACGCGGGCCCGGTTGCCTGGTGCGTTCGGGTCCCCGACGTCGTCGCGACGTGTAAACGGCTACTCGAGCGCGGGGTCCCCGTTCGCGGGCCGCTGTACGACTCCCGAGAGCGCGACGACGGGACGCTCGTCGAGTGGGATCGAGCCGTGTTCGGCACCGACGAGGACCGACTCCTGTTGCCCTTCGCTATCGCGGATCGAACGCCGCTGTCCGCCCGCGTCGAACCCAGCGCGAGCGTCGCCGGCGGACCCCTGACCGGTATCGGACAGGTCGTTCTCGGTGTCCGGGACCTCGAGGCCGCCATCGAGCTGTTCCGCGACTGCTACCGAATTCCGGTGCCGGTCCGTGACGACGTCCCCGGGTTCGGGACGATCGCCACGGTTCCCGGCTATCCCATCGCGTTCGCGACGCCCGGGCCGGCGAGCGACGGCCGGCTGGGCGCCCGTCTCGAGGAGTTTCCCGACGGGCCGTGTTCGTGTCTGCTCGCCACCGACGACCTCGCGGCGGCCCGGAACCGGTATCCGCTGGGAGACCCCATCGAGTGGCCCGACGGCCGGATCGCGTTCTTCGACTCCGAGCTGCTCGGCCGGCAACTCGGCGTACTCGAGCGCTCATAAGCCGGCGTCTCACGCCCTCTCGCGGCGGGGGAATCGACGCTATCGTTATGTCATTCGAATTGAAATATATCCGTATGGTACGACTCGCATTCGGTCCGCTGGGTTTCGTCATGGCACTGTTTCCCGACGCAGTCCTCGAGGCCTTCGAGGACGTCGCCCTCGAGAACCCCGAGGAGTGTACGGCCAAGCCATACCTCGTTCCGGCGGTCCGGGTCGAAGGCGTCGTCTACGCGCTGGCGAGCGTCGTCGGCGGGCGCGCGTACCGCTGGCTACTGGGCATCGGAGGCGTCGCCGGCGTCGTGGTCGCGCTGTTCCCCGACCGCTACCTCGCGTTTGGCGCCGAACTCGCCTACGAGAACCCCGAGGACGTCGAGTGGTCCGACGACTTCGTGACCGCGGTCCGCGTCCTCGGCGTCGTACTCGTCCTCCTCGCCCTCAGCGCGGTGCGATCGCGCGGTGACGACGGCGAAGGCGGTGACGACGGTGACGACGGCGACGAGTAGCGCAGTGTTCGAGCGTCGTTATCGAGCGGGTTCGACGCCGTGACCGGGCCCTCTCGGCTCGATGACCGGATCGAACGTGGTGTCGACGACGTCCGATTCTAGCAGCAGGTTCCCGTCGAGGTCCACGTAGTCGAACGCCCCGAACCCCGACACCAGGTGGGCGCTCGCGTGGATGCCGATCGCGCTCTCGAGCATACAGCCGACCATCAGCTCCACGTTCGCGGCGGCCGCGATTTCGCCGATCGCTCGGCTGTTCATCAGTCCGGACTTGCCGAGTTTGACGTTGATGACGTCCGCGGCGTCCTCCCTGACGACTCGAATCGCGTCCGCGGGCGTAAAGACCGCCTCGTCCGCGGCGACGGGCACCGACACGTCGTCCCTGACTCGAGCGAGGCCGCCGACGTCGGTTTTCGCGACCGGCTGTTCGAGCAGTTCGAGGTCGATACCGCGCGAGTCCAGTTCGGTTACGAAGGAGACGGCTTCGGACGGCGTCCACCCCTGGTTCGCGTCCACTTTCAACGCGGCCTCGGGCGCGGCGTCCCGAACGGCGACGACCCGCGAGATGTCCTCGGCGACGTCAGTGCCGGTCTTGATTTTGAGGTGGTCGAACCCGGCCACGGCAGCCGCCTCGGCACGCTCGGCCGCCGACTCCGGCGGGAGGATCGGAATCGTCAGGTCGGTCCGAACCGGCGCCGCCGGGCCGCCGAACAGCGCCGAAAGCGGGAGCTCCCGTTCGCGACAGTACGCGTCGAGGAGCGCCGTTTCGACGGCGAACAGCGACGACACCATCCCGGGGAACGCGTCGCGAAGGTCGGTCACGAGCGCCCGGTACTCCTCTATGTCACGGCCCTCGACGACGGACGCCGCCGCTCGCGCCGTCGCCACGGCCGCACGCTGGGTCTCCCCCGTGACCGGCGGCAGCGGTGATCCCTCGCCGTGCCCTCGGACGCCGGCATCCGTCTCCACCGTCACCAGCACGTTGCGCGCCCGCGCTCGGGCCCCGAGGCTGATCTCGAACGGCTCTCGGAGCGGCAGATCGTGTGGCTCCGCGGAGAGGCCCGTGATCGTGCTCATAGCGCGTCTACGACCGCGTCGAGGAGTTCGTCCGCGCCGCCGTCCTCGTAGACGTTGGCCGCCGGGAGATCGTACAGGGCCGACGCCGCGTCGCCGTCCGCCCAGGTCGAGACGGCGGCAACCGTGGCCCCGGAGAGCATCTCGATCGCCCGCCGCTCCGTTTCGACGCTCGAGACGGACAGTCGGTCGAAGTGCGACCGCGTCTCGCGGTCCGGTTCGTCGACCAGGACGACGGCGTCGGGTGCGGCCCCGTGTAAGAGCGAGAGCGTCACGCCGGCGTACGCGTGGTGGGTGAGTGCGGCCTGTCCTTCGACGAAGACGTAGTCGTGGTCCGCGGCGACGTCACAGACCATCTCCTCGACGACGCCGGCGGTGAAATCCGCGGGGACGCGGTCGATCACGACGCCGCGGTCGGCCCCGATCAGGCGTCCGGTCTGCCCGGTCGCCACCCAGCCGGCGTCTAGCCCGGCTGCTTTCGCGGCCTGGTACAGCTCGAACGTCGTCGTTCGCTTCCCGACGGCACAGTCCGTGCCCATCGTGAGGACCACAGTGGACTCGAGATCCAGCGATCGCCCGTCGGCCACCCGGAGGTCGTCCTCGGCCGGCGGCTTTCGGACGTCGACGAGGTCCACTCCGCACTCGGCGGCGACGGCCCGCCAGGAGTCGTCATCGCTGAGGAAGACGTGGAGCCCGGAGACCACGTCACAGCCGGCTCGCATCGCGTCCTGGATGTCGTCGACCCACGCGTCGGGAAGCGCTCCGCCGGCCGGGGCGACGCCGAGAACGAGCGCCTCGGCGTCGGGAGCGGCCTCCAGCGCGGCTGTCATGCTGTCGACGACCGGGACGTCCCCCGCCTCCGGTCGGTCGAGTACCGATCCCGCGTCGGAGCCGGCGCAGGTGGAGTCGACGACGACGCGGGGGTCGAACAGGTCGCTGTGTACGACGACGCCGTTGGCGGTCTTCCCGGCGGGTTGGCCGAACGCACCGTCCGCGAGAACGATCGCGGGCGTTTGCGGTCTGAACGTCGTTTCGAGGCTCATACCTCGAGTTACGGCAGTTCGGTCAAAGTAGTACGACCGGACATCTCCGGTCCAGTCGCAGCGCCGCGGAATACGCGAGGCACGAGCGGACGAATACGCGGGGGGACGGCCGGACGAATACGCGAGGAGGCGAGCGAGCGCCGGGAGTGTGCGACGCACCTGTCTCCCAGCCAACAAACCGGACATGTGCGGGTCACAGTATACTGGGGTCAGGTGAAACCAGCGAGTATGGAAACGACCTTCCTGTCCAGCGACGACGTGACGCGGTTCGCACCGATGTCCGCGCTGGTCGACGCTGTCGAGGACGCCTTCGCTGCCTACGAGCGCGGCGACGTACAGATGCCGGCTAAATCCTACATCGATCTGCCACAGTACAACGGGGACTTCAGGGCGATGCCGGCGTACATGGACGCGGGCGAGTGGGACGCGGCCGGCATCAAGTGGGTCAACGTCCACCCCGACAACCCGGACGCGAACGACCTGCCGACGGTGATGGGGACGATGATCTACTCCGACCCCGAGACCGGCTTTCCGCTGGCGGTGATGGACGGGACGGAACTGACGATGCGTCGAACCGGCGCCGCGGCCGCCGTCGCGACCGATCACCTCGCGGTCGAGGACGCACGGTCGCTCGGCATCGTGGGGGCCGGCGTCCAGTCGTACGCCCAGCTCGAGGCGATCAGCGAGGTCCGTCCGATCGAGGAGGTCGTCGTCTCCGACCTCGACGAAGCAGCCGTTGAGGCGTTCCTCGAGGCCTTCGGCGACGAGTTCGACGTCCGCCGGGGTTCGATCGCCGAAGCTGCGGGCTGTGACGTCCTCTCGACGGTGACGCCGGTCCGAGAGCCGATCGTCTCTCGGGCCGACCTCGGCGAACACACGCACGTGAACGCGATGGGCGCCGATGCCGACGGAAAACACGAACTCGCCGACGAGGTGTTGCTCGAGGCGAAACTCGTCATCGACGACTACGAGCAGACGACCCACTCCGGCGAGATCAACGTCCCCTGGCAGGACGGGACGCTGACGGAGGCGGACATTCACGCCCAGATCGGCGAGATCGTCGTCGGGTCGAGTCCGGGCCGAACCGACGCGGACGCGATCACGGTGTTCGACTCGACCGGGCTGGCGATCCAGGACGTCGCCGCCGCGCGCGTCGTCTACGACCGCGCCCGGTCGGCCAACGCCGACTCGCTGGCGCTCATGCGAAGCGACTGAAACGGTTCCTCCCGAGTCTCGGCGCGAGCGTGGGAAGGCGCCTCGATGTCGACACGGGCGACAGCGGTTCCGTATCGACGCTCCAGGGATGTGTGCCATCAACTCCGGCGAGTGGCTACTGGACCGGACGGAAGGTGGGTAGTACCCATTCGGTATCTTCGAGCGCACGACCCGTCGTTCACGGCGGGTTGAGGTCTCCCACTGAAATCCGTCTCCCCGTTCAACCCACGACCGTTCGCTTGGTCGGGTGGCGACGGGCTGGTGTCAACACCGGCGCGGTGACCGGCGACCGAGACCGACGTCCAGGCAGGCCCTCGGCGACGCGGGTACCATCGACGAAGCTCGAACCGTCACCAGCCGGTGACGAACTCGCCAGCCTGATCAGCGATCAGAGCGTCCCAACGAGCATGAGTAGGTACCCGAGCGGCGTCACTACCAGCCCGAAGAAGCCGCCGCCGTAGACACGCAGTTGGAGCGTCCGCATCGTCTCCTCGCGAGATCCGTCGGCGATCAACACGGGCGACCCGTCGGCCCCGACGACGGGCGAGTCGGGGTACTCGGCTCCGGAGACGGTAACCGCTTTGCCGACGACGCACGCAGTCTCTCCGGTCACGATTCGTGACCGCTCGAGGCCTGCTTGGTCATCGGATCCATCCGAGTCAGTCGCATCGGTCGTCCCGTCGTCTGCCAGGGTCGAGTTGTCGGCGTCGAACTCGAGGGAGACTTGCTTCGGGGTGACGAGCAGGCGCTCCGGTTTGGATTCCGCTCTCAGATAGAAGTCGGTGGCAGCTCGTCTGTGCCCGGAGACGTACTGGTCAGCGGCGCGAAGCCGGCCGCCGCCGCGTCGTCTGATCACGGTCTGTGAACAGACGGTACGTTCGTCGCGGTCGGCTCGACCCTCGGCGTCGAGTGTTCTGACTGTTCCGCAGGCCACTACTGGATCACCATCCTCGGCCGCTCCAGCGGCGGTTGCGTTCCTGAGCCCTCGATAGTATCGGAGATTCCCGACCATGATCGGCAGTCCGAGCAGTCCCCCCACGGCGAGTGCAAACCCGTAGCCGTAGCTCGTGAGGTTGAAGTACGGAGCGACTCCGTCGTAAGTCATCGACGGCGACCCAACTCGCGTGGTCGTGGCGAGGACGACGAGCAAGGCCAGCGAACACGCGATCAGCGTGGGGATGGAGACGTTGAACTTCCGGGCATAGAGCGTTATCGTGGGCCCGATCGCCCAGCACGGAACAATCACCACGAGAGCGAAGGCGATCCAGGCGAGCAGTCCGACCGATCCCGGAAGGAGACCACCGTCTGTGAAGACGCTGACGAGGACAAGCCCGGCCAGGAGCAACGCCAACTGCAGCTTAGTGACGTCCATCGGTGGGGTGAACCGGTCGCGTTTGTAGTGCGTCCATGGGTGGCTGGCGCTAGAACAGCCCCACGGAGAGCAGCAACACCCCGAAGCCCGCGATGAGGACGCCCGTGAGTCGGCCGACGATCAGATCGAACCGCGTGAGTCGCTCCACGTCGACCTCGAGACCGGCGCCCTGATGTGTGAGGAACGGTCGAAACCAGTGGACGACGCCGCCGCCGATCGCGATCCCACCGGCGGCCATCAACCAGAGTTCGGGCGAGACCATATCTCGACGATATTGCCGATTGATATTAATTCCACTGACGACGGGTTCGCTCCCGATGGCTGAAACTAGTCCGAAATCGAGTTTCGACGCCGTGGTCAGGCTGAGGATACTGTTCGATTTCGACGGAGATTCGATCGTCCCGTGGAGACCTGCTGCGGTGGACCGATGTGATGTGGCTCTTTCGGCGGTGGCCTCATTCCCCTCGAGGACGTTCGTAATTTGTTCCGGTGCGTTTCGAGGTGGTTGCCCGTCAGATTCGTTCCCCCTTCGAAACGTCGCCGAGGCGGTGTCCGTCTCGACCACCACCGCAACGGCCGTAGAGGACTTCTGCCCGGCGCGTTCAACCGTGCAGATTTCACCGGTTCACGGGAGAGGAGCTTCGACCGAGCGGTCAGCTCGAGCCCAGGAGTGTGGCCTCCACCTTCCGGAGGTGCTCGTGGACTGTCGTCTTAGAGATGCCAAGTTCCTCGGCCAGATCCGTCCCGGAGATCTGCCGGGGCGAGTCGTAGTAGCCCAGTTCCCGGGCCAGTTCGAAGACCTCGCGCTGGCGATCCGAGAGGCGCTCGAGGGACACCTCGGGGTAATCGACGCTGCCGTGGCTCGTGATCTTCTGGACCGTTATTTCGGCGTCTCCTTCCGACTGGACCGTCTCGAGTTTCTCCTGGATCGTCTCGCGGGAGTCGTCGGCGGCGACCGTCCAGTACTCCCAGCCGTCGCGGATGCGAATCGGCTCCTGTGGCATGAACCCCCGCGAAACCAGCGCGTCGTGGATGCTCTTTGCCGGATCGTACTCGACGAGCAGGCTCCGCTGGGCCTTCTTCTCGAGGGCGGAATCGCTCCCGAAATCGTGCTGGCTGTACATCTCGGTCACGGAGACGGTGTGTTCCGACTCGTGGGTCAGCCGGACGAGTTCCTCGAGGGCCGCCCTCGACTCCGCGTACGCGACCACGTGCGTTTTGACCTGTCCCTCGACGATGTAGACCGCGTTGACGAGCAACTGTGCGTCCGTTTCGGCGGTCACCTCCCGCATCCAGCAGTTCGGATGGGTAAGTTTGAGCGTCAGCTGGTTGCCGTTCTGACCGGCTGTGGAGGTCACCGACGGCTCGTCGGTCGCCGACTCGTCGGTCGCGACGTCCGTCGGCCCCTCTCCCTCGTGCTCACGGGGCATGGAATCCGTTCGCTCTCTGGTCCCCGTTCGACTTAACCCCCTCGTCGCGGCTCGGCCGTGGGCCCTACCGATGTAACTCGAGGACGGTCAGCGTCTCGAACGGGAACGACTCGTCGGCGACGGCGACGGCGCTGAACCCCTCCTCGCCGGCCCGTTCGGCGACCTCGTCGACGCCGGTGAGACTGCTCACGAGGAGGTAGACGACGCCCCCGGGCGCGAGCACGCGGCCGACGCGCTCGAGGAACGGGTCGATCACCGCACGACCGTCCTCGCCGCCCGAGAGGGCCCGTTCCATCCAGTCGTCCCACTCGGTTTCGGGCTCGGTCGGCAGGTACGGCGGGTTGAACGCCACGACGTCGAAGGCGCCGTCGGCGAACGGGGAGACGAGGTCGGCACGAACCGTCTCGACGCCCTCACCGCGGGCCTGCCGGACGGCGTGGGGGTTCACGTCCGAGGCGATCACGCGTGCGTCGGTCGTCTCACTGATCCGCCCGGCAATGTAGCCGGAGCCCGTGCCGACCTCGAGGATCACGTCGTCGGGATCGGCGGCGAGTCGCTCGCAGACGACGTCGGCGAGCAGCTGCGAGTCTTCGGCGGGCTGGTACACGTCGGTCTCGATATCGCGTCGGTCTCTGAGTGTCATCGGTCGGTATCAGTGGCGTCAGTCGTCTTCTCGTGGCGATAGCCCTCGCTCCAGGTCGTCACGGGAGTCCGGGCCGGCGTTGCCGCCGTCGTCGGTGACCCTCGCGTCGGCCGCCCTCGTGCGGTCGGAGAGCTGGCGCTGTGGGTACGGGATCCCGATTCCCGCGTCGTCGAACGCGCGTTTGATCGCGGTGATCGCGGCCGTCCGGGCGCTCGAGACGCGCCGGGCGCTCGGATCGTCGAGCCAGAATCGCACGCCGAGGACGATCGCCGAATCGCCGAACTCCTTGCTCACGACCCGAGGTGCCGGCGCCGAGAGCGCCCACTCGAGGTCGTCGACGGCCGATTCGGCGAGCGCCATCGCCCGTTCGACGTCGGCGTCGTAATCGACACCCACGTCGATCTCGACGCGCAGACGGCCGCGCTTCGAGCGGTTCGTCACCATGCGCGAGGCGACGACGTCGTTGGGTATCATAATGTATTCGCCGTCGAACGAGCGGATGCGGGTGCTGACGATCGAGATGTCGGTGACGATCCCCTGTTCGTCGTCGAGGACGATCCAGTCGCCGATCTCGAACGGGCGGTCGAACATCATGACGAAGCCGGCGAGGACGGTCCCGAGGGTCTGACGGGCCGCCATCCCGACGACGATTCCGAGGAAGCCAGCCCCGACGAGCAGGCCCCCGAGGTCGTCGATCCAGACCCCGAGGACGACAACGAGCGAGACCGACCAGACGATCACCTGGGCGACCCGGTGGGTGATCTCGCGCTGGTGGGCCGTGACGGCCGAGGACGATCCGAGGACCTCGTCGATGAGTCGGCGGATGAACCGCGTGACGATCAGTGTCCCGACGAGGAGGATGAACGACGCGATCGCGTTCGGCACGAGTGCGCTGTCGATCCCGTGGTCCGTGTAGGCGTCCCGAACCGTCCCGGTCTGTCCCCACACGCCGAGGACGACGGCGAGTACGAACGCGCAGGTCCCGACGAGGACCACAGTCGAGACGAGATCGCCGTACAGCGGTCGGCTTCGCTCGCCGATCCACGACTGGAGGCTCCGGTAAGAGAGCAACACAAACACGAGTAAACCGAGCGCTGCGACCGAGATCGCGAACTTCAGCTCCGCCGACTCGATACCGCCGAGGATCGAGTCGAACCCGATCAGTACGTCTGGCATCTCTCGTCGTCTCTCGAGGCTGTTCGATCGCGAGGCTTTGAGTATCCGTCGGTCGGCGGGCGTCG
>LKMK01000050.1 GCA_001563805.1 Natrialbaceae archaeon B1-Br10_E2g2 | reverse complement strand
GGCGACCGCGTCCGCACAGCGGTCGATCTCCGCGACGACGTCGGCGTACTCGTCGTGGATGCGACGGCGCACGTTGCCGATCGGGTACGACACGGACGTTAGTGGGCACGCAACCTACAACACGGTCCCGGCTCGCCGTCGTCGGTCGAGGGCCACCGATCACTCCCGACCGAACACGCCGATCCGAACGTGCCTGACCCGATCCACCAGCGCCCGCGCCGACTGGCGCCACTGCGACCGACTCGTCGTTTCCAGCTCGCGGCGCACCCGCTCGTTCTCAGCCTCGAGGTCCCGCGTCGTCGCCTCGAGGTCGTCGACCCGGTCCTCGAGCCGGTAGCGCCGGCTCCGCTGGGCTCGCAGGTCGTTTCGCAGGAGGTCGCGTTCGCGCTCGAGTCGTTCGGCGCGGTCGGCCAGTCGGTCGCGGGCCCGTTCTCCGTCGTCGCCGAGTGGCTCACGGGCGTCCGCACGAGCGTCGTCATCCGCAGTGGACCCGGGCTCGAGATACCCCGTCCCGACGGCGTTGACGACCGCACCGCTCAGCAGGATGAGCCCGCCGAAGTACAGCCAGGTGAGTAACAAAAGAATCGCCCCGACGGGACCGGCAGCGTCGGAATCGCTCGCCACGGCGACGTAGACCTGAAAGAGCGACTGCAGAACGGTCCAGCCGACGGCGGCGAGGACGACGCCCGGGACGACCTGACGAACCGAGACGTCGACGTCGGGGAAGAAGTAGTACATGGGCAGGAACGCGAGCGTCAGGACGCCCACGAGCAGTATGGCGTTCAGGACGCCGAGGTAGGGAATCTCCGGGAAGAACGCGAAGACGACACTCGCGGCGCCGGCCGCGAGCAACGCGCCGCCGATGGCGCCGAAGACGATCAGCGCGTCGCGCAGTTGCTCGAGAAACGAGTTCTCGCCGGTCGAGTCGAAGATCTCCGAGAACGCGGTGTCGAGGCCCCGGAAGATCTTCAGCGCTCCCCAGACGAGCACGACGAGGCCGATCAGCGACGAGCCCGCGGTGGCCGGTGACTCCTCGAGTGACTCTTCGACCAGCAGCTGGCCGCTCTCGGGCAGGAAGCCCTCGGTCGCCGCGGTGACGTCGGCGGCGAACTGCTCGTCGCCGACGAGCGTGACGAGAAAGAAGACGAGCACGAGCAGCGGGATCAACGAAATAAACGCCTGGTAGGCGATGCTCGCAGCCATAAACGGCACGTTCTTCTCCTGGATGCCGGCGACGGTCTGCTTGCCAAACGATGCAGCCCGTCGGACGCTCGAGGCCATAGACAGTCCTCCGGGCCGAGACCGATAGCCCCCGGGCTTGCACGGCCCGTGTGCCGGTGGGAGGTGTGGCGTTCGGACGATTCCTCGGGCTCACCGGTCGCGACGGAACGCACGAACCGCATCCCGATCCGGAAGTGCCGACATCGCGCCCGGTTCGGTCGTCGCCAGGGCTGCCACCGCACTCGCCCTCGAGAGCGACTCCTCGAGCGACCTGCCCTCCCGCAACGACGTGATCGCCCCCGCGACGAAGGCGTCGCCGGCACCAGTAGTGTCGACGACGTCGACCGCGTCGGCGTCCGTCTCGGCGGTCATCGGACTCGAGGCCGCCTCGGCGTCGGTCCACGGGGCTCGCTCGTCGGCGACGGCGACGGCACCCTCGCTACCTCGGGTGACGAAGACGGTGTGAGGACCGGCTGCGAGCGTCTCGCGACCGATCTCGAGCGGTGTCGCCCCGTCGAATCCGAGGCCCTCGAGTTCCGCGGCGGTCGCCTTGCAGACGTCGACGTGAGCGAGGGCGTCCCGACAGACCCGTTCGACCGTCGCCGCGTCGGGCCACAGCTCCGGCCTGGCGTTCGGGTCGAACGAAACAGTGCAGTCGGCCGCAGCCGCTCGCTCGAGCAGGTCGAGCGTCGCCCGTCGCGAGGAGCCACTCGCGAGCGTAACGCCGCCGGCGTGGACCCACTCGAGGGCCGCGAGCGTCTCCTCGTCGATTCGGCCAGGCTCGAGGCGCGTATCCGCGGTCCCCCCGCGGTAGAACGTGAACTCGCGGTCGCCCGTCTCGTCGTGAGTGACGAACGCGAGGGACGTCTTCGCGTCCGGGTCGCGCTCGAGGAACCTGTCGGGGAGGCCGCGCTCGTCGAGTACGCCCTCGAGGTAGCGGCCGAAGGCGTCGTCCCCGACGCGCGTCCAGAACAGCGGCGTGTGCTCGAGCTTCGCGAGCGCGACGGCGACGTTGGCCGGCGCACCGCCGGGCCGGCGCTCGAAGCTCGCGACATCCTCGAGCGAGCCCGCACGATCGGAAAGGAAGTCGATCAGCGTCTCGCCGGCGACGAGCACGTCGTGATCCATGATCGCACGTTCACTCGCGATCGAGGTAGGTGTACCTCTGGAGCGTGATCGAATCGGGGTCCGGTCGGCGCCGTCGCTCGAGCGTCGAGAGGCGAGAGAGTGAGAACGTCGACCGCCAGACGAACGAGAGAACCGTCTCGAGACGTGCCGTGATCAGAGTACGATGCTCTTCTTGCGCATCATCTCGTGGATCGAGGCGTCGAGGCCCTCGCGGCCGATCCCCGAGTCTTTGTTCCCGCCGAAGGGGACGTCGCCGAGGCCGTGGCTCGGCGCGCCGTTGATGCGGACGGCGCCGGCGTCGACGAGTTCTGCGACCCGCATCGCGCGCTTGTAGTCGTTCGTGAAGACGGCGGCGTCGAGCGCCAGGTCGGAGCCGTTCGCGATCTCGATCGCCTCGTCCTCGTCCTCGAAGGTGGTGACGACGGCGATGGGACCAAACTGCTCTTCGTCGACGATACGGGCGTCGTGGGGAACGTTCGCGAGCAGCGTCGGCTCGAAGAACTGGTCGGCGAGTTCGTCCGGGACGCCGTCGGGGGCGCGTCGCTCGCCGCCGCGGACGAGGTCGGCTCCCTTCTCGACGGCGTCGTCAACGAGTTCCTGGACCCACTCGGCCTGGTCGTCGCTGATGAGCGGGCCGACGGTCGTGTCCGCAGCGAAGAGGTCGCCCGGCTGCCAGGCGTCCATCTGTTCCTCGAGCAGCACGACGAGCTCGTCGTGGACCGACTCGTGGGCGAGCACGCGGGAGACGGCCGAACAGCGCTGGCCGGCGTACTTGAACGAGCCCTTGGCGCAGTCGCCCGCGACGTCGGCGAGGTCAGCGTCATCGAAGACGATCGCCGGAGCGTTCCCGCCCAGCTCCATGTGGAGGTTGACCATGCCGCTCTCGCGCGCGACGTGTTTGCCGGCGCCCGAGGAGCCGGTCATCGCGATCGCGTTGACGCGGTCGTCGCCCGCGAGCACGTCGCCGATCTCGCTCGCCTGACCGGGAACGAAGTTGAACCCGCCGTCGGGGATGCCGCCGACCTCGCTGATCACGTCGGCGAGGATCGCCGCCGAGAGCGGCGTCTTGCTCGCGGGTTTCAACAGGACGCTGTTGCCCGCGGCGAGTGCAGGGGCAACCTGTAATGCCGTCGTCGCCAGTGGGTAGTTGTACGGCGTGATACAGAGCACCGCACCGATCGGTTCGTGTTTCACGATCGCCTGCCACCCCTCGTGGCCCGCAGTCGAGCCTTCGCGGTACTCGCCTTTGCTGACGATGTTGCGTGCCTCCTCGGCGGCGCGGTCGAACCGTTCGGCCGCCTGCTCGACTTCACCGCGGGCCGACGAGATCGGTTTGCCCGCCTCGCGGACGATGACCTCCGCGAGTTCCTCCTCGCGCTCGCGCAGGCTCTCGGCGATCGACTCACACCACCTCGCCCGTTCGACGACCGTCGTCCGGCGAAGGTCGGGTTTGACTTCGTGGGCGGCGTCCAGTGCCTCTCGAGCGTCGGTCGGGCCCGCGGCTGCGACACCAGCGAACGTACCGCCGTCAGCGAGGTCCGTAACCTCGATTACGGTGCCGGTCTCGCGCCACTCGCCGCCGACGAATATCCGCTCTCGCCGCTGTGCGACTCTCGTTGCCATACCCGGTAGTTCGACCTCCACACTAAAAATCTTTACTCACACCTGAAGAAATGGTGTGTCGTGCTGGGGTTCGCCGGTCCCAACGCGCACAGGGGGTCGGCAACAGGCATGGATACGAATATTATTTTCCAATTCAAAAAGGAAAGTTTCCTACTGGAAAACGCTTAAGGGGCTCGCGAGTGTAGTGACGTCGTACGATGAGCACCCAGAAGACCGTCCGTCAGTCCGCAGACGTCGTCGAGGAGAACGAACTCCGTCTCGATCAGGAGAAGGCCGAGCAGATCGTCGACGCGCTGAACACGGAGCTGGCAAACGCGTACGTACTGTACCACCAGCTCAAAAAGCACCACTGGGTCGTCGAGGGTGCCGAGTTCCTCCCGCTGCACGAGTTCCTTGAGGAGGCCTACGAACACGTCGAAGAGGGCGCCGACCACATCGCTGAACGCGCCCAGGCGCTCGGCGGCGTCCCGGTGTCGGGCCCGACCAACCTGGAACGCCGCGCAACCGTCGAGTTCGAGGGCGAGGACGTCTACGACGTCCGGACGATGTTCCAGAACGACCTCGAGATGTACGGTGACATGATCGAGTCGATGCGCGACAGCATCGAACTCGCCGAGAACTTAGGCGACCACGCGACCTCCCAGATTCTCCGCGAGATCCTCGTTCACCTCGAGGAAGACGGTCACCACTTCGAACACTACCTCGAGGACGACACGCTGGTGCTCGAAGAGGCGACGAACTAACGAGCCCACCGACGACGCCCGTTTTTACCGCACGTTCGGCTCGAACGCCAGCGACGACGCCGTCACGCCGTAGGTGAGTGAACCGCCCCCGTCACTGCCGGCTGTAAATGATGCCCGCGAGCACGGCGATCGCCAGCAATCCGAACAGCGGTCGGATCGGATCGACGTACGTTGCCAGCCAGGACGAACTGAAGAGAGCGACCAGAACGGCGTTGCAGTGTGGACAGGCGACGGCGAGAAACCCACCCGCAGCGCCGCCGTAAGCACACGCGTCACCGCCACAGTCCGACTGGATCGACCGCTGGGTCACGTACGCGCCCACGAGAACTGCTGTGACGGCGAGGAACGAATAGTCGAGCGCCGTTCTCGGGACCATCCGCTCGAAGATCGGCGTCGGGAGCAGGCCGGTAACGACGCCGGTGACGAGGACGAATCCGACGGCGGCCAGCGTCCCGTGCAACAACGCGACTCGAGACCGGTCCATATGGTCCCGTTTCGAGCCACTCGAAAATGATCCTGTCGGACCGGACGTACGATCCGCGGCCCCAGATCGACGGGTAGCCGGTTGTCGGCGGCTGGCGGATGGCTTTCTGTGGGGCAGAAAATCCACTGAGTCAAACCGACCGCGACTCGAAAAAGCGAGTGTCAGAGGGCTACGGCTCTAAGTCTACGGTCAGGTCGGTCGCGATCCAGCCGTCGCTGTTGTTTCGTTCGGTAAAGACGACTTTACCGGGGCGGGTCTCGTGGCTGGTCACGATCGCCGCCGGCTCGGGGAGTTCCTCGGATTCGCCGGCGTCCTGCCGTCGGGCGGGCACGTCCATTGGAGGGTATTAGGTGAGCCTAAATCTAAAAAGCTTTTGGTGAGCCTAAGAACTGGAGAACCTCCCCCGTCCGCGGCGTGACGGGCAATCAGTTCGAATACAGGATCGAGCAGCCGGCCGTTCGGATCAGCCGATGGGCCGGCGATAACGGCCCTCGAGGGTCTCGAGACGGGATGGCCGGACGACTCCCCGAGGTCCGCAGTGAGCGCCCCGTGGCCGAGCCGGGATGAACGTTCAAACGCGTCGACGTCGTACCGCCACGCATGAAGTTCGACGTGATCCAGGGCGACATCGCCGAACAGTCCGCCGACGCACTCGTCAACGCCGCCGGGACGAGCCTCGAGATGGGGTCCGGCGTCGCGGGCGCGCTCCGGCGCCGCGGTGGCGACGCGTTGAACGAGGAAGCCGTCGAGAACGGGCCCGTCGACCTCGGGGAGGTTGCGGTCACCGACGCCCACGACCTCGACGCCGAGTACGTCATCCACGCCGCCGCGATGCCCCACTACGGCGACGGTCAGGCGACCGAGGGGAGCATCCGCGACGCAACGCGAAACGCCCTCGAGGCGGCCGACGAACTCGACTGTAAGTCGATCGTCGTCCCCGCGCTCGGCTGTGGCGTCGCCGGCTTCGACACGGACGAGGGAGCCGCGATTATCGGCGAGGAGATCGAGTCCTACGATCCAGCTGTTCTCGAGGAGGTCCGGGTCATCGCCTATAGCGACGAGGAGTACGACGCGATCCGCGCCGCAACCGGGAAAGTAGCGGACTCGGAGTAGCCGGACGGGCGCGGCGCCGATCGGTAACCGTCCTCGGAACGTCGCTCGCCTCGTCCGATCACACGGCCAGGTTTTTCCATCGAGGCCCTGGCCCGTCGGTCCGACCTCGCGTGACAGCCAGAGAGCTTGGAGCCTATAGTAACAACTGCAACGATTTACACACTGATCGCCGAACCGTCTGGCGATCAGGTGTGCACTGACTTGCAGTGGCTACTATAGTGGTCCGTTCCGATCCGTTAGGATAGCGACAGGCCGCGAATCTCGACCGACGCCCCCTCCTCGACGCGCCCGATGAGCTGTCCGTCAGTCGCGTCGACGAGGTCGGCCGCGCGGTCCTCGGGGAGCGCCACGACGAAGCCGGTGCCCATGTTGAACGTCCGGTGCATCTCCTCGTCGGTGACGTTACCCTCCGCCTGGACGAACTCGAAGATCGGCTGGGCCGGCAGCGGATCGTCGATCACGTACTTCCGGTCGCCCATCCGCAGGAGGTTCGTCCAGCCGCCGCCTGTGACGTGGGCCGCCGCCCGGACGCCGTGGTCGCGCATCGGCTCGAGCAGGGCCGTGTAGATCCGCGTCGGCCGCAGGAGTTCTTCGCCGATCGTCCGCGACTCGTCGACCGGGAACGGGTCGGTGTACTCGTGGTCGCGCGTGACGGCCTCGCGGGCAAGCGTCAACCCGTTCGAGTGGATGCCACTGGACGGGAAGCCGACGAGGACGTCGCCGACCTGGGCCTCGCCCTCGAGGATCTCGTCTTTCTTCGCGAGGCCGGCACACGTGCCGGCGAGGTCGAAGCCGTCGATCACGTCGGGCATGACGGCCGTCTCGCCGCCCAGCAGGGTCATACCGGACTCCTCGAGTCCCACAGCGAGGCCCTCACCGATCTCGTTGGTGAGTTGCTCGTCGGGGTCGTCGATCGCGAGATAGTCGACGAACGCGACGGGTTCGACGCCCGCGGCGACGAGGTCGTTGACGTTCATCGCGATGCAGTCGATACCGATCGTCGAGAAGTCCTCGATAGCTTCGGCGACGAGGAGTTTCGTCCCGACGCCGTCGGTCGCCAGCGCCAGGTAACGGTCGCCGATGTCGAGCAAGCCGGCGTACTCGGTCGTCAGGTCGCTGCCGAACGCCTCGAGTAGCGCCGCCGTGGCGTCCTCGCTGGCCTCGATGTCGACGCCGGTGTCGGCGTAGGTGAGCCGGTCGTCGCTCCCGTCCTCAGCGTGGTCGGTCATGTGCGAGAGAGTGCGTGGGGCGAGCAAAAGGTCACCGGTCCCGAACGATGGGACCTGCGGGCCGGCCCGTTACCAGAAGCCAAAGAGGAGGAAAAAGCCGACCAGCAGGACGACACTCAGTCCGAAGACCCCGGCAAAGGCGAGTTTGTTCCACTCGAGGACCGTCTTCCCGTCGAGGGGTCCGAAGGGAATCATGTTGAACGCGGCGAGAAAGAGGTTGATCAGGACCCCCATGTGGCCGATCAAGCCGATGAGGCCGGGGAAGATCATCAGCGGGAAGAACAGGACCGCAAGCAGGAGGTTCGTGACCGGACCCGCAAGCGCGATGTGGCCGTTCTGGCGGACCGTGATGCGGCCGCGGTGGTAGACGGCCCCCGGCGCGGCGAAGAGAAAGCCGATGAGGGCGCTCATCACGGCGAGAAAGAGCATCTGGTAGTCCGCGCGGAACTCGGCGAGCTGGCCGTACTCGATCGCGACGACCTTGTGGGCGAGTTCGTGCAGGAGGAACGCGACGCCGACGGTGACGAAGCTCAGTCCGATCATCGTCACGAACCAGCCGACGCCGACGTCGGCCCGGTGGATCGGCGCGAGCAACAGCGCGAACGCG
Organism: Natrialbaceae archaeon B1-Br10_E2g2; assembly: GCA_001563805.1. Classification (GTDB taxonomy): domain Archaea; phylum Halobacteriota; class Halobacteria; order Halobacteriales; family Natrialbaceae; genus Natrarchaeobaculum. The sequence goes on along the minus strand of LKMK01000050.1, from coordinate 7,397 downwards.
ACGCTCAGGACGATCCAGGCGACCGCGAGGTCGAACAGCTCCTTGTCGCTGAATGAGAGGTCGGGGTCCGACCGACGGGTGCGAACGCTCACGTCAGCACCCCTCGAATGAGCTCGAGGCTGTTCTCGGCGCCCGCGATGAGTTCGCCCATGAGGGCGTCGACGCCGCCGATCTCGGGGGCGAGCCACGGCAGGACGACGAGCGGAAACAGCAGCGTCGCGATCAGGCTTCCGATGTTCGTCAGCGCGACGATCATGATGAGCCGGAACAGCGGCACGTCGAACATCTCGGCGAGCGCCTCGTCGATCGGTCGCTCGGTGTCACCGACGATGTCGTTGAGCCGGCCGATATCGCCGACGTTGACCGGGCGGTGGCGAAGTTCGAAGTAGCCAGTGAACCAGCCGGGGGCGAGCATCGGGTTGATGCTCGTGAGCCACGCCACGAGGCCACCAACGCCCGCGCTCGTCCAGCGGGCCCCGGCCAGTCTCGCGAGCGTGAACGCGAAAATTCCGTTGAACAGGAACCACGCCAGAAACAGCTGCAAGAGGAAGGTGTTCTGGACGCCTGCCATGAGCAACAGGAAGAAAAAGCCGAAGAAGCCGAGCATGACGAGGTAGCCGAAGAGCTTCAGCGGCGAGAACCGTCGACTCTTCGCCGTCGTCGAGATCGACTCCATCGAGGGGAGGTCGGCGGGGGTCTCGAGGTAGCGTTCGATACCGGCTTTGTGGCCGGCGCCGACGACGGCCAGGACGTCGTAGCCCTGTTCACGCAGCTGGTGGAGGTTGTGTGCGATGTAGGCGTCGCGTTCGTCGATCAGGGCGTTGGCGCCACGGGGACTGAACTGGCGAAACTCCTCCATCATCGCGGCGACGACGTCGCCGTCGGTCATCTCCTCGATGTCGATCTCGTCGATCTCCTCGACGTCGCCGCCGAGTCGCTCGAGGAGGAGGCCGAGCGCGGCCCCGAGTGCGACGCCGACGCCGAGTCCGGCCAGGCCGCCGACGCCGGCGCGAATGGAGTAGACGCCGGCGCTCTCGAATCGGGCCGCGGAGAACGGACCGACGAACGTCTCGGTCGCCACGAGGGCCAGACAGGCGGCGATACCGATCCCGGCACCGGCGAGCAGTCGCACGGAGAACCCGGACGCGAGCCCGCCCGTGTACTGTTCGGCCGACTCGAGGGAGGGCAAAAAGAGGGCGCCGACGAGGACGCCGACGAGCGCGCCGAGGCCGACGGCACCCACGAACTGGAACGTCGTCGGATCGCTTACGCCGAGGAGGGTGAGTTCGCCGAACCCGAGCAGCGGGGAGAGGACGACGGCAAAGAGGAGCCCGACGAAGATACCGAGCGCCGCGCCGAGTCCGAGACCGATCGTTCGCGGGTCGGTGACACCCAGGGCGAGCCCGCCGACCATCTTCAGTTTCTCGACGATCGATAACCGTCGCCAGAAGCGCTGGATCGTGACCTGAATGTCACGGTCGACTAACGCGACGCCGCTGCCGTTGCGCTCGGCGGCCTCGATCGCAGCGCGCATGTCCGCGCCGGGTTCGATGTCGAACCGCTCGCCCAGGCGGGACTGGACGTACGAGAGCATCCAGTAGGCGAGAAACTGAAAGACGGTGTTCCCGGAGAGGAGATCTTTCGCCTCGATGTCGTCGGGGGTCCCCCCTTGCATCTGGCGGAACCGACCCTCGTCGAGTTCGACCGCGACGACGTCTGGCCGCTCGCGATCGACGGTCTCGTGAACCTCGTCGACGCTGGTCTGCGAGACGTGTGCCGTCCCGAGGACCTGTACCGAGCCCCGATCGTCGGTCGGCGGGCTCGGGGGTTCCGGCACGTCGGCGTCGCCTGCATCGCTCATTAGCGGTTCAACTCGGCCACGACTTTTACCAGTATCGAACTCGAGAGTCGGTGCCAGAGACGGGAACACTCTTTCCCCTCGTCGAACAACGTCGGCCGATGACGGATCTCATGGAGACGCTCGTCGAGAACCGCGAGATGGTCCAGCCGAACCACGCGAACATGCTCGACACCGCCCACGGCGGCAACGTGATGAAGTGGATGGACGAGGTTGGCGCTATGTCCGCCATGCGGTTCTCGGGCGAGACGTGCATTACCGCCCGCGTCGATCGAATGAACTTCGAGCGGCCGATATCGGTCGGCGACACGGCTTACATCACCGCCTACGTATACGACGCCGGCACCTCGAGCGTGCGGGTTCGGATCATCACCGAGCGCGAGGATCTGCGGACTCGAGAACGCGAGAAGACGACCGAGTCGTTTTTCGTCTACGTGGCGATCGACGACGACGGCGTGCCGACGACGGTGCCGGAGCTAACCGTCAGTACCGAGGACGGGGACCGACTGCGGGCGGAAGCCCTCGAGCGTGAGCGATCCGACCGCTAACCGGTCTGGTTCGCTCGAGCGTGGTCGATCCCCGACAGAAGACGGTTTTCGGCCCGTGAGCCAGCTAAAATCAGTGTCGGCCGAGATCGACGTCGGCCCGCCGTCGCGTTACTCCTCCCGGTTGCGAACCCGCTCGAGGGCCGAACTGGCCGTCCACGTGGTCTCCGCGACGATGGCACCGACAAGCCCACCGATGGCGCCGCCGGTGCTCGCGGCGTTGCGGCTGACCAGCCCGCCGACTGCGGCGCCGACTGCGGCACCCATCGCGGCGTAGCGGGCGCGTCGGAGGACCTTCGTGATACGGTCTCGCGTTCGCTGAATCTCGTCCCTGTTGAATGTCTCTGGCATGAGTCACTCTTCGTGACAACTGCGGATAAAGATACGCGTCGCGTCAGGTGTGGCGTGACGCCGTTGATGGGGCCGCCCGGTCAGAGCAGCCGGTCGACCTCGGCCAACGACTCGAGGACGTAGTTGGGCTCGATCGACGACGCCGCGAGCGTCTCGCGATCCGTCACGCCGGTGAGCACGAGCGCCGTCTCCATTCCGGCCCGGTTGCCAAGCGCGATGTCGGTATTGAGACGGTCGCCGACGACGAGCGTGCGAGCGGGGTCGGTCGCGAGCCGTTCGATCGCCGCGTCGGCCGCGACCGTCGACGGTTTGCCCAGGATCGCGTCCGGCTCCCGGCCGGCGACGGCCTCCATCGCCGCGAGTATCGCCCCCGTTCCGGGCATGAGCCCGTCGTCGACCGGGATCGTCGTATCGGGATCGGTCCCGTAGAACGGGACGTCGTCCTCGAGCGCCCGCAGCGATTCCCAGAGCGTCCCGTAGGAGAAGTCGGTCGTGTACGACCCGAGGACGACGTCGGCGGCGTCGGGCTCGGTGGTGAGGTCGACGCCGGCAGCCTCGAGGATCCCCTCGAGGCGCTTGCCGCCGACGAGGTAGACCCGTTCGTCGGGGTGGGTCGTCCGAAGGTAGGACGTCGAGACCGACGCCGAGGTGAGAACCGTGCTGGGGTCGACGTCGACGCCGTGGGGCGCGAGCTTCTCGCGGTAGTAGTCGCCGCTTCGGGTCGGATTGTTCGAGAAGAGCAATCGGTCGCAGCCGGCTCGCTCGAGGGCGTCGATCCCCGCTGGCGCGCCGGCGAGTAACTCCTCGCCGCGAACGATGGTCCCGTCGACGTCGAGGATCGCCGCCTCGTACTCGCTCATTGTTAGCCGGTTGGGTCGCGGTCCGGTTGAGTGTTCGGTTCGCGACGTGTCGGGTCCGGCCGTCGCCGTCGTCACTCAGCGCGAGCGTTCGAACTCGAGCTCGCTCGTTTCGACGCCGGCCGCCTCGGCGCGCTCGTTCGAGTCGATAAGTTTCTCGAGGCGGCGCTCGAACTCCTCCTCGGAGAGGTCGCCGGCGGCGTACCGGTCTTGGAGTTTCGTCACGGGATCGATCCGCCGTTCGAGGTCGTCGGATTCTGGTGCGCGATCTTCGCGCATCAGAAACCAGAGGACGACCGTCGTCAGGACGAACAGCGCGGTGATGGAGACGGCGTAAATCGGCGGCGCGAGCACCAGGGCTGCGATGATGATGACGTCCGCGAGGACGAACTTGATCGCGAAGACCTCCGTGAAGCTGTACGTACGGCCACCGTCGCTTCCCATACCAGAGCCTACGGCCGGTCCGTGGTTAACTGTGCGGGCGTCGCGAGGGAACGCTTTTGCCGTCGCCGACCAAGCCCCAGGCATGGGACTCGAGGTCGAACCCCCCGAACCGCCGGAACTGGAGTTCGTCGATCCGAACGAGTACGAAGACGCCACCATCGCCGCGGACGACGGTACCGACGTCGACTACCGGCGTGAGGAGCTCCAGGAATTTCTCGAGGAGGGAGCCTGGGAGGAAGCGTTCGCGGAGTGGCTCGAGGACACCGACCTCGAGGAACGCGAGTTCGAGATCGCCCACGACCTCGATCTGTTCGCCGAGTTCGACTTCTTCTGGGACGACTTCGCCGACCGCGTCGGCTATCACGCGCCGGGCATCCCCGAGGACTGGCAGGAACGCGAGTACCACCCGGAGCTCGACACCTGGGGGACCGTCTCGGCGATCAACGCGGAACTGACCGAGTTCGGCCAGCTCGTCTGTGTCCTCCTGAAAGCGGAGTACATCGACTGGGAAGCCCAGTACGAACCGCCAGAAGACCTCCCGGATTTCGACTGAGAACCTGCTGGATCCGGCTGGCGAGCCGGAGAGCGCTCGTGGTACGGGATCGGCTGGGAGGGTGTGCAACTCAGACGTGCGGACGGCCTCGAGCCGGTCAGCCGGCCCATTCGCCGGCGAGGTCGCCCGCGAGGTTTTCTCGCCACTGCTCGTGTTCGCTCTCGCAGTCGTCGTTCTCGCGAATGTGGTCGACGAAGCCCGCACCCGGCGATGCCAGTTCGTCCCCACAGAAGGGGCAGGTGGACGAGTCAGCCCAGGTGGTGTTGACTGCCATGGATACACTGGGCTTCCGGAACGTGCTGTATAAACTCTTCCAGTAAACATATGATACAATACTACGTAATTTAGTTACCCTTATATTCGGCCCGCGGCTGCCAGTACCGCCTGCGCAGCCCCCAGTGTCGCCTGGAATCGACAGGGGACACCGGAGACCACACCGGGGAGAGTGAGACTCGAGCCAGCGGAGAGCGGACACAAACCGACGGCTGCAGGCGTCGATCGGAATATTCTCGTCGCCCGCCCCAACTACGAGGAGACGAAGCCACTATGTCGATACCGAACGCCGTGCGACGCCTCTCCGGGTACGACGTCCTCGTGTTGACCGCGGCGATCTGGTTTCTCGCGAAGTTCCTCCGGTACGCGTTTCCGCCGCTGTTCGGGTCGTTCCAGGAGAGCTACGGCGTCTCGAACGTCGTCCTCGGCGCGGCGTTCTCCGGGTTCATGCTGGTGTATGCGGCCATGCAGTTTCCGTCCGGGGCACTCGCCGACCGCCTCGGCTCGGTGACAGTCATCACGGTGGGTGCGCTCGTCTCCGCGATCGCCGCGCTCGCGCTGATCGTCGACTCGCCGTTTCTCGTCCTGGTCGCGGCGATGCTCGTGATGGGGGCGGGAACGGGCGCACACAAGACCGTCGCGGTCCGGTTGCTCTCTCGAGCCTATCCGACCCGAACCGGCCGTGCGCTCGGGATCCTCGATACGGTCGGTACGTTCGGCGGGGTGGTCGCCCCGGCGGCCGTCGTCGCGGTCGCCAGCGTCCCGTTCGTCCTGGGTGCGTCGTGGCGAGCGATCTTTCTCGTGGCCGGGATCCTCGGAGTCGCGTTAGCCGCGGCGTTCTGGCACCGGGTACCGAAACGCGTCCCCGACGAGGCGTCGACGGGAGCGGTGTCGACGGATCGAATCCGTGCTGATGGACTCGGCCGGTACGCGTCGCTGTTTCGGGACTGGCGCTTCGCGACGTTCGCGCTGGTGACGATCCTCTTTTCGTTCACGTACAACGGTCTGGTCGCGTTCGCGCCGCTGTACCTGACCGACGCGGCCGGGCTGACGGAGGCGGCTGCCGGCGTCATCTACAGCGCACTGTTCCTCGCGAGCCTCGTCCAGCTAGCGACCGGCGACCTCAGCGACCGCGTTGGCCGGCTTCCGATCATCGTCGGGACGCTCGCGCTCGCGTCGGTCGCCCTGGTCGCGTTCGTCGCACTGACTGAGTCTGCGGGGCCGATCGTCCTCGGAGCCGCACTCGTCGCAGTCGGGATCGGCTCCCACGGCTTCCGTCCCGTTCGCGGGGCCTACCTGATGTCGGTGATCCCGAACGATCTGGCCGGCGGCGGCCTGGGTGTGGTACGGACGCTACTGATGGGCGCCGGCGCCATCGCCCCCGCGATCGTCGGTGTCTTCTCGGACACGGTCGGGTTCCGGCCGGCGTTCGGACTCCTCGCCGCGTCGATCGGTGCGGCGACCGTACTCGCCGGCGTCCTCCTGCTCACCGAATAAGGGAACCGCTACCGGCCGGTAACTCGGACCGCCGTCGCGACGCCGCAGCGTCGTTCTCGCCTGCTCGATCTGGGCGATTGACGACCGACTGTGTACCGCCATGCAAAGAGTTAACACGAACCAGTGATAACCTCCGAGTATGTCCCTCGCCAACGCTCGTGAGTACGAGTGCGTCCGGTGTGGGTTCCGGGAAGTCGCCGACGACGCACTGCTTAGCACCTGCCGGCGATGCGGGAGCGAGATGCGAAACGTCGAACGCGTTTGCGACTGATTGACGGTTCGGTCTCGTCACGCCGGCCAAGAGCCTCGCGGTCGTGTTGCATCGTTCGTGGCCTGCCGACTTTCTACAGGCGGAGCAGGCCGAGTGACTCGGGGCTTGACCCCGAGGGTGAAGGCCGTAAGCCCCGTTATCCGTACTACTTTCACTTCGGTTGGCTGACTTTCAAGAGCAATCCACTGTAATCATTTTACTGAAGGATGACCGACTCACAGGCTCTCGTCAAGACGCTGGACTTCCAACTCAACATCCAGAGTGACAACGAGAGCCTGTTGTACGACGCTACGCTCGAATCCCGTTCGGTGTACAACGAAACCATCCGTCTCGCCAAGCAAGGCGTTGACTGGGACGTCATTCCCGACCGAGTAGCCGACGACGCCAACCTCGTGAAGAACACGACACAGCGCGTCGTCGCCAAGGCTCTCGGAGCGATGGAGAACTACTACGAGTACGACGACTTCAACCAGCCGAGTCACACCAAAGACGGCGCGTACCCGCTCCGAGCGAACTTCACGGAGGGGTACAACCTGTCGCTCACCGACGACGGTGACGTGGCGTTCCGAATCAGCGCGAAGCCGTACAACCACGTCAAGGGCGTCCTCAAAGGGAGTGACGCTCACCTCGACATTCTCAAGACTGCGCTCACGAGTGACAAGTGGAAGATTGGGACAGCTGAAGCCCTGTTCCACAACGGCAACCCCGAGTTGCACGTCAACGTCACCAACACCGAACAGACCGTTCG
>LKMK01000049.1 GCA_001563805.1 Natrialbaceae archaeon B1-Br10_E2g2 | reverse complement strand
CGATGACGTCGGCTACGGGCTCCTCGCGGCGAACCCCCTCGAGGAGCCGTCCGGCGAGGGCGGTCGAGTCGCGATCGACGGCGTCGCCGTCCGGGATCGAATCGCTCGGGCGAGCAGCGTCGGGGGAACCATCGTCGCCGGGCGACTCGGTCATCGTCGGAAGAAGGACCGAGCGGCGGAAAACCGTTCCGCCGGTTCGCGACTCGAGCGCACGACCGCTCACACGACCGGCGCGACCGCCACCCACCAGTAGGCCGCCGTCGTCGCAGCCGCGAGCGCGACCATGGCGGCGACCGCTGGCAACGGCGACCGCTCCCGGGTGAGGGTAGTCCACCCCCAGAGCAGAAACGGGACCGCGACGAGGTGGGCGACGGCGACCGCGTCCGGGACCACGCCGGCGGTCCAGAGCACGGCGACTGCGAGGGCTGCCAGCACCGCCACGAGTCCGTACACCTGCCGTATTCGACGCCGTGTCCACCGGACGACCAGCGTCCGTTTGCCGACGGCGGCGTCCGCGCCCCGATCCGGCCAGTGCGTCGAGAGCAGCGAACAGCCGACGACGAGCGCGAACGGGACCACGGCGAGCACGGCAGCGCGAGTCGGCCTCGAGACCACGGCGACGCCGTAAACCGGCACGAGGAGTCCGCCGAGAGCTGCGTTGGCGACCTCCCCCACGCCGCGTCTGATGAGCGCGACGGGCGGCAGCGAGTAGCCCAGGCCGACGGCAAGGACGGTCGCCAGGATCGCGGTGGCCTCGATCGACAGTACCCCCGTGCCGAAGCTCACGCCGATCGCCACTCCTGCGACGACCATCGCGGCGACGGTGATCCGGCGGAAGAAGGCCGCCGGGAGCCCCGTCTCCACGGCCGCGCCGCTTCCACCGGAGAACGGCGTCGGGTCGGTCAGTCGATCGGTGTCGACGTCGGCGTACTCGTTCGCGTAGTGAACGGCGACCGTGACCGTCACGAGGACGCCCGCACCGACGAGGAGCTCCACGATCACGGGGGAGGCGAGCACCCGCTCCGGACCGGTTCCCGACCGCACGAACGGCCCACCGGTCGCGGCCATGCCGACCCCCAGCAGGTAGACGAGGAGGACGAGCGCGACCTGACTCGGTCTGCTCGCGGCCCACAGCGCCCAGGCTCTGGGGACTCGGTCGACCAGCCGGGATCGTCGCGCCGGAAACACGCTCGCTCGAGCGTACGTTACGGGCCGCCGGCAGTCAGTCTGTCGACCGTCCGGTCTCCGCCGCTCGGCGCGTTCCAGTTCGGCTCGAGGAGCCAATGCGCCACCGTCACGGCTATCCGCTCTGGCTCCCGAGTTCGTGACGAATGAGCCGGCTAGCAGCCGAACGGGGATTCGAACGCTTCCTCGAGCGAACCGTCGACGAGATCCGACGGGAGTTCAGCGTCGCGCGAGCGGTGCGGGGAACCGGGCTCGGCGCGGGCGGCTTCGTCGTCGACCGACTCCGCGAGAACGCCGACACCCTCGAGCGACTCGTGCTCGAGCCCGAACTCGCCGGCTACCGCGAGCGGTCGCTGGCGCAGTTTCGACTCGTCCTCGAGTACGCCGAGGGAAGCGAGTCCATCGACGCTTACGCTGACGAACCGCTCGCACGCGACAGCTACGTCGAGGCGCTCGCGGACGACGCGTCGCCGGCCGACCGGCGAGCGGTCGAGGAACGGGTGCTCGAGCGGTTGCGCCGTCTCGGCGACGGCGTCGAACCGATCGTCCGGCGCCCGGAGGACGCCTTCTGGCCGGCCGCGACGGCCGCCCTCGACCGGACGAGCGCCCTCGAACTCGTCGAGGGGACGTTTCCCTTCACCGGCCCGCTCCAGGACCACCCGGAGCTGTTCGTCTTTCAGATTCGGCTCGACCCCAGCGACGTCCTCCGTGGACCGTTCGTCCCGGATCTCCCGGCCGTTCGCCTCGAGTACACCGACGAGGCCGTTCGGGCGATGATCACGGCGGAGCGTCGCGTCGTTCGGGACCTGACCGCGACGGTCCGCGACCGCTTTCTCCACCCGTCGGGCTGAACGATATACGCCGACGTCACCTACGACGGGTATGACCGACGCGATCCGAACGTTCTCGCTCCCGAACGCCGGCCCCGGCCCGGACCCGTTCTCCATCGACGCCCTGCCGGACGACGTCGACTTCGTCGTCCTGTTCTTCCAGCGTGACCACTACTGTACGAACTGCCGCCAGCAGGTCCAGTCGATCGCCGAGCACGTCGCGGCGTTCCGCGAGCGCGGCGCCGAACCCGTTTCCATCGTCCCCGAACCCCGCGAACGCGTCGCCGAGTGGCAGGGCGAGTACGACCTGCCGTACCCGTTGCTCGCGGACCCCGACGCCGACGTGGGCGACGCCTACGACCAGCCGGTCCGGTTCGGCCTCCTCGGGAACGTCAGCGACTTTTTCGGTCGGATGCCCGCGGTGGTCGTCATCGACCGCCGGGGCGAGAACCTCGAGGTTGCCTACACCTACCGGAGTCGGTCGACGTTCGACCGGCCCGCCCTCGAGGACGTACTCGCCGAGCTGGACGCCCTTCGGGACGGCGAGTAGGTGTCGACCGGCCGACGCGCGCCGTTCGCGGCGCTTATCCGTCCGTCCGCCCCTACGTACACCCATGTTCGACACCCGTCCCGACCGCGACGCCGAGGTGGCCCTCGTCGGTCGCTCGAACGTGGGCAAATCGACGCTCATGCGCGAGCTGACCGGCCACACGTTCGACACCGGCGGGAAACCCGGCGTCACCCGGAAACCGAACCACTACGACTGGAACGCCGAGGACTTCGTCATCACCGACCTCCCCGGCTTCGGCTTCATGAGCGGCGTCGACGAGGACGTCCGCGAGGAGATCAAGACGAACATCGTCCGCTACCTCGAGAGCTACGCCGAGAACGTCCTCGTCGCGATCCTCGTCGTAGACGGCAAGAGCGCTGTCGACATCATCGACCGCCACTCCGGCCCCGACGAGATCCCCTACGACGTCGAAATGTATTACTTCCTCGAGGATCTGGACATCCCGACTGTCGTCGCCGTCAACAAGATGGACAAAGTCGACGACAAAGACGAGCGACTCGACGAGATCTGTGACCGGCTGGGACTGTACCCGCCGTGGCAACAGTGGCAAGACGTTATCGCCCCCATCACCGCCAAGAAGGGCCGAATCGAGCCCCTGAACGAGGCCGTCCGCACCCACCTCCACGAGGAAGGTCGGGACGACCTGTTCAAATTTTTCTGAACCGAAATTTTACTCTGCAGTCTGTCGCGCGGTGCAGCAGATTGCTGCACCGCGCGACGTCCTTCGGTAAAATTTCGATCAAAAGCCTCCTCCCTCCGTTCCGTCGCGCTTCGCGCGACTCCACGTCGGTCGTCGGCCCGCTCGCGTCGCTGCCGCGTCGCTCGCGGTCGGTATCGGTCGACCGCCTGCCCTCCCCCGGATTGCGCGCCTCTCGCATCGCTCGAGGCGCGCGCTCGGCCAGTGGTGTTCGGCACGAGAGCGGGTTTATGCCGTCGGGACGGCGAGTAAGTGGATCGACGGGGCAGTGGCGACCGGTCGTCGTTCGTTCATCGGGCGACCCGCTCGAGCGTCGGCGTCGTCACTCGCTTCTGACGGTGCTGCCGATCACGAGCGCGGCGCCGATGATGACGAGGTTCTTGACGATGTACTGGCCTTCGACGGTCAACGCGTACGGGAACACGTAGAAGACGACGTCCGGGAGGAGAACTATCGGGAGGAACGTCCCCGGGAGCTGGAGGAACAACAGTAGGATCCCCAGCCGGATCAGCGGCCGGTAGAGCAGACAGACCCCGATGAGGATCTCCCAGATGCCGAGGACGGGGACGAACAGGTCCGGTGGGACGACGTAGACGGTCGCCGCGACGAGTTCGGCGGCCGGCGAGTCCCCGAGGACTTTGAGGGCGCCGAACCAGATGAACACGATGGCGACTGCGACGCGCAAAACCGGGATCCCCCAGCGATCCATCGTCGCCGCGATCGTCGCGTCGAGTTCGTCGATTCGCTCCCGATACTGCTCGCGGTCCTCGGTCACCGATTCCTGGCTCACGGGTATCAGGGACTAGCACTGGACACAGCGGGGAAAATCCTCGCCCTCGAGACGACGGGTCGAAGCCGGGCACGCGCTCGAGTCCCGGCGACCGCTCGAGTTCCCATCACACCACGTGATGGGGGCCGCACAGTCGGCGGTCAGACCACGCGATTGTGCAGCTTCTCGCCCGTCTCGAGTCGGTCGACGTTCTCGCGGACGATGTCACCGACGTCCCGGAAGTACTCGCGGGTGAACGCCGCACAGTGGGGCGTGACGATCACCTCGTCCATCCCCCACAGCGGGGACGCCTCGGGAAGGGGCTCTTCCGCGAAGACGTCGAGGGCCGCGCCCGCAAGCGTATCCGACTCGAGGGCCTCGACCAGTGCACTCTGGTCGACGACGCCGCCGCGGGCGACGTTGACGAAGTAGGCGTCGTCGCGCATGGCGCCGAACGCGTCGGCGTCGAAGAGCCCGCGAGTCTCGTCGGTCAACGGGACGGTGACGATCACGAACTCGGCCTCGGAGACCGCCTCGAGCAGCTCGTCGGTCGGATAGATCTCCTCGAAGCCGGGGACGGGCTCGGCCGAGCGCCGGACGCCGGTGACGCGGACGCCGAGCGCGCCGAGGACCTCGGCGACGCCGCTCCCGAGCGTCCCGGTGCCGACGACGCAGGCCGTTTTCCCGGGGAGCGTGAACGCCTCGTCCCAGGCGGGCCGTTCCCAGCGTCGGTCCCGCTGGTTCGCCACGTGGTCGTGCAGTCGCCGGGAGAACGCGAGCAGGTAGCCCGCGACGGTTTCGCCGACGGTTCGGTCGTGGATACCCGTGCTGTTCGTGAGCACCACGTCGTTCGCCTCGAACGCCTCGAACGGGAACCGGTCGACGCCGGCCTGGATCGAGTGCACCCAGTCGCACTCGAGGAAGCTATCGCGGTGCTCGAGGGTGACGACCGCGTCGCAGTCACCGATCCCGTCGTCGCCGATCACAGCGGCCTCGAACGAGGGGGCGGCGAGGTACCTCGCGAGTTCTTCGGGCGGGAAGACCGTCTCGACGGAGTCGTGGACGCCGACGCGTTCGAGATCGAATTGCATGGCCGGGACTACGCAGGAGTCGGTCTTGAAACGTTGGGCGGGGCTATCGGCGAGCGGGGCGCTCTCGAGTTCGAACGGCGGCTCGGGAAAAACCCTCGTCACACGGGGCTCAGTGGGGGTAACACTTCGTCACGGCCGCCGGTCGGCCGTACTCGCTCGAGCGGTTTCCGTCTGTCGTTTCGTACTGCCCGGCTTAGCCCTCGCGCCAGTCCTCGAGTGCCCGTAACTCCTCGGCGACGGCCTCGATCTCGTCGTCCCGTATCGCCCCAGCTTCGGTGACGACCTCGTTCACGCAGTCGGCCGGTGTCACGTCGAACGTCGGGTTCAGCACGTCGATCGACGCCTCGCCGTCGTAGACCGCCTCGCGTGACCCGGACTCGAGGTTCACCTCCTCACGCGTCGAGAGCTTGTCGGTGGCGGCGACGACGGTTACGGGAACACCCTCACGGGCGGCGGCGATCGCCGCAGCGCGCGTGCCGGTCTTGTTGACCACCGATCCGTCCGGCAGGACGGTATCCGCACCGACGACGACGCGATCGACGGCCTCTCGCTCGAGGACGTGCGCGACGGCCGCGTCGGAGTGGACGGTGATGGGACACTCGAGGTCGTCGGCCAGCGTCTCGGCGACGGCGATCCCTTCCCCACCCGGACGGGATTCCGCGACGAACACCCGGGCAGGGTCGGCTCCCCGAAGCGCCTCGAGGACGGTACTCGACCGCGAGAGAGTCATCACGCGACCCTCGAGTCGGTCGGCGGCGTGCGCTGCGGCCTCGTCGTCCGCGGTCGCGGCCCGGTCGATCCCCGCGATAGCGGCCTCGAGAACGGTGAACGCGTCGGTCGTGTCGTCGGCCGCCGCAGCCATCGCCCGATTCACCCGGTTGCGAAGGACGGCCATGGAGGGGCGGACCTCGAGGAGCCGGTCGGCGAGCGCCGCGAGTTCCTCGCGTTCGCCCTCGGGGTCGGCACCTAACTCCGCCCGTTCGGCGACCAGTAGTCCCGCCCGGTCCCGGAGGGCCTCGAGGGCGCGGATCGAGAGGAACGCCGCGCCGTGGTCGTCGTCGGCCGCGATGGAGCGGACGGTTGGCGCGACGCGCTCGTAGGCCGTCCACAGTTCCGGCACGGTCTCGCGGTCGGCCCAGGCGTCGTGGACCGATCCACCGGCAGCGGTCTCGTCAGCGCCCCCGGCGACGATCGCCGTTGGGTGGGCCCACTCGAGGGCGTCGTGTTCCTCGCTGAGATCGACCTCGCGGGTATCGGCGTCGAAGAGGTACGGGTAGACGACCCACTCGCGCTCGAGGTCGGGGTCCTCGAACCGGACGGGCCGGCCCGAGCGAACGAGCGAGATGGCGTCGTCGGCGAGGCCGGTCTCCTCGCGGAGCTCAGTTCGGACCTGTTCGTCGGGCTCGCCCTCGGCGAAGCCCGAGACGCCACCCCACTGGCCGCGGTAAGTGCCGACGGCGTCGCTCCGGCGCAGGAGCAACACCTCGCCGCGGTTGCGGACGAACGCGGTGACGACGTGGCTCGCGTCGTCGTCCGTTGAATCGCTCATAGACGGGTCGACGACCGCCCGGAGGGAATCGCTTTCGGGACTGGACGCCGTCCCGGGCTCTGCTGGGAGCGGCGATCCCCAGCGGGACGGACGTCCCGTCTCGCTCCGCCGATGACGGTGTGCTTTTTACGCCGCTGGCCGACCCACCCGTATGGAACTCGAGCCAGTGACGGATCTGCCCGAGGTCCGTCCCGGCGACGACCTCGCCGAACTGATCGCGGATCGGGCGACCCTCGAGCCGGGCGACGTCCTCACCGTCGCGAGCACGGTCGTCTCGAAAGCCGAGGGTCGGACGGCGGATCTCGAAGAGTACCCCGTCAGCGGCCGGGCTCGGGAGCTCGCGGGCCGACTCGAGGCGATCACCGGCGACGAGAAGGACCCGCGGTTCGCCCAGGCGATCCTCGACGAGAGTTCGGAGCTGCTGATCGAGGCGCCGTTCGTGCTGGCGGAGACCCGGTTCGGTCACATCGCCCCGAACGCCGGCATCGACCGCTCGAACGTGCCCGGAAACGACATCCTGTTGCTCCCCAGAAAGCCATCCGAGAGCGCCGAACGCATTCGCTCGGGGCTCGCCGAGCGCGGACACGAAGCTATCGCGGTGGTCGTCACCGACACCTGCGGGCGACCGTTCCGACACGGCCAGACCGGCGTCGCGATCGGCTGGGCCGGCATGCCCGCCAGCCGGGACTGGCGTGGCGAGCGAGACCGCGACGGGCACGTACTCGGCGCGACCGTCCAGTCGGTCGTCGACGAACTCGCGGCCGCCGCGAACCTCGTCACCGGCGAGGGCGCCGGCGGCGTGCCGGCCGTCGTCGTCCGCGACTGGGCGTTCGGCGACCTCGAGGGCAGCGACGAACTGTTCCGTTCGGTCGAGGACGACCTCGTTCGCGAGGCGCTCCGGGAGTGGACGTTCGACGGCTGACGGCGAGAGTTGATGACTGCGACCCGCTGAAACGCCGCCGACGCTGCTATCGACGTTACGGCCACCATCTCCGGTGGCGGTGGCCTTTTCACTGCGCTGCCCAACCTGCGGACATGAACCGACACGCAGTATCGACTCGAGCCGCAGTCCGGAGGGGGCACAGATGAGCGACCACGGATCGACCGGCGCGACCCGGGGCATCGAACTCACGCCCGAGCATCCGCCGGATCGAATGGCAGAGCTGGCCGCACTCGCCGAGGACGAGGGCTTCGACGTCGCGTTCTCGAGCAGCCACTACTTCAACCGCGACCCGTTCGTGACGCTCTCGCGGATGGCCGAGGCGACCGACGAGCTCCGCCTGGGGCCGGGGGTCGTCAACCCCTTCGAGGCTCACCCGGTGAAACTCGCCGCCCAGACCGCGACGATCGAGGAGGTCAGCGACGGTCGCGCCGTCTTCGGCGTCGGTGCGGGCGACCGCTCGACGCTTTCGGCCCTCGGCATCGAGCACGAGCGGCCGCTCCGGCGCGTCCTCGAGACGTTCGACGTCGCCCGCGAGCTCTGGGCCGGCGAGACCGTCACCCACGAGGGGACGTTCACCGCCCGCGACGCCTCGCTCAACCTCGAGCCCGACTCGCAGATTCCAGTCTACGTCGGCGCCCAGGGACCACACATGCTCCGGATGAGCGCGAAACACGGCGACGGCGTCCTGATCAACGCCTCGCACCCGAAGGACCTCGAGTGGGCGGCCGGCCAGCTCGAGAAGGGGCTCGAGGACCGACCCGCGGAGTACGGCCCGTTCGAGGCGCTCGCGTTCGCGAGCGTCAGCGTGGCTGGAGACGAGGAGGCGGCTCGCGAGGCGGCCCGCCCGCCGGTCGCATTCATCGTCGGTGGGGCAGCCGAGCCGGTGTTAGCGCGCCACGACATCGACCGCGAGGCGGCGACCGCGGTGAGCGACGCCCTGGAGGGAGGGAACCTCACCGAGGCGTTCGGCCACGTCACGCCCGACATGATCGACGCGTTCTGCATCGCGGGAACTACCGAGACGGTCGCCGACCGATTTGCCGCCGCGCTCGAGCACGTCGACGGGATCGTCGTCGGCTCGCCGCTCGGCCCGGACCTCGACGAAGCGGTGGCTCGGGCGAGCGACGCGCTCGAGCGGGCAACCGAGCAGTAAGGGTCGGGTCGGCCGGTCGGCTCAGTTCGAGGAGAAGAGACTGCCGAACGCGCCCAGGGTGAGCACGCCGAAGACGCCGAGCGTGAAGACGACGAGGAGCGTCCCGACCAGCACGAGCAGCGGTGCGAGGCCGTCGCCCATGGCGACGCCGCTGAAGTACTCGTTCATCTCGATGATGTTGTCGACGATGATGTTCAGCACGGTGGCGGATTCCATGCGTGAGTGTTGTTATCGGCGGTACTTGTCCGTGCCGGTCTGTCGTCGCCGGCGGGGCCCGGCGTCCGCATCTCGCGGTAGGGGTTCTGAGTCAGACGCCTGCACCTCTCGGCGGGCATCGCCGCAGTCTGCGACCGCTCGAGTCTCCTACGACCACCGCGAGTCGGTGTCACTATGATGAGCGAACGCGTACGACCGACCGTGACCGAGGACGCAACGCTCAGCGACTTCGAGTCGGGAGCGGACGATAGAGAGCGACAGGGGGAGGACGACCCGGACCTCTCGGAGACGGCTCTCGAGTCGCCGACGGTGACCTACGCCTGGGGCGACCGGGAGTGTGACCGCTGTGGGAGTCCGGCCGAGCGCGTCTGGCACGACGAGGGCGCGTTCGTCTGTCCGGCGTGCAAGCGGTGGTAACGGCCGGTTGACCCGACCGACGGGGGGAGGTATCGAGCCGTGCAGGGAAGTGCCTCCCGAACATTTATATCTCAGACGCGGTTCTGTACGGGTGCAATGGCGAAAGGTACGGTCGCATTCTTCAACGACACTGGCGGCTACGGTTTCATCGAGACAGAGGACGCGGACGACGACGTGTTCTTCCACATGGAAGACGTCGGCGGTCCTGACCTCGAGGAGGGGCAGGAGGTCGAATTCGACATCGAGCAGGCCGACAAAGGCCCGCGCGCGACGAATCTCGAACGACTGTAAGTCGATTCAGCGAGGGGTACCGTTTTCCGATTGTCGATCGAGCAGCGACAGCTGTCTCGATTGCCGCCGGGAAAACAATCTTTTGACCGGACGTGGGAGCACCCCGAGAGCGCCGCCCACACCGGAGTCCACACACATGACCGGCACAACGCATATGTCTCGAGGTCCCTCACCTGCGTCCATGAACCGCGTCAGTACGGCTCTCGCTCGATCACGAGCGGCCGCCGCGGCTCGAGCGGCCGGGAGTAGCCGATGAGCGACGCCGATCCGACGTCGCCGACCGGAGCCGAGACGACGGACGGCGAGGAACCGCTCTCGATCTCGACGGTCGCCGACCTCGGAGCCGAGATCGAATCGAACGTCTCGCGAGTCATCGTCGGCAACGGGGACGTCGTCGAACACGTCGTCACGGCCCTGCTCGGACGTGGCCACATCCTGCTCGAGGACGTCCCGGGCGTCGGAAAGACGATGCTCGCGCGGTCGATCGCCCGCTCGGTCGACTGTCGCTTCCGGCGGATCCAGTTTACGCCCGACCTGCTGCCGACGGACGTCACCGGCGTCAACGTCTTCAACGAGAAGACTCGCGAGTTCGAGTTCCAGCCCGGCCCGATCTTCGGGAACATCGTGCTGGGCGACGAGATCAACCGGGCGCCGCCGAAGACACAGTCGGCGCTGCTCGAGGCGATGGAGGAGACGCAGGTCACCGTCGACGGCGAGACACGCGTCCTGCCGACGCCGTTTACCGTGATCGCGACCCAGAACGCCGTCGAGCCCAATCGCACGTACGAACTGCCGTTTGCCGAGCTCGACCGCTTCACGAAGAAGCTCCACCTGGGCTACCCCGAGCCGGAGGAGGAGGCCGCGTTGCTCGGCCGGACCGTCGGCGATCACCCGATCGAGTCGCTCGAGCCGGTGACCGACCGCGGGACCGTCGTTCGAGCCCGCGAAACCGTCTCGACCGTTCGGGTCGAACGACCGGTTCGCGAGTACGTGACCCGCCTCGCGGGTTACACCCGCGAACACGCCCGGATCGGCGCCAGCCCGCGAGGGACGATCGCGCTGTTGCGCGTCGCCCAGGCGCGAGCAGCGACGGACGGCCGAGACTACGTCCTCCCCGACGACGTCCAGGCCGAGGCGCCGGTCGTCCTCGCACATCGAATCCAGACGGGAGACCGCGACCGCGACGGGGACGCCATCGTCGCCGAAGCCCTCGAGTCCGTCCCCGTCGATTCCGACCGTGCCTGAGTCGAGTACATAGCGTATGTCACAACCACTGGAGCCCTGAGACCGATGCGACCAACGATCAGAGGGTGGACCGTCGTCGTCGTTATCGCCGCCGCGCTCGCGATGAGCTGGCAGTACGGCCCCCGATCGCTCAACGCCGTCGTCGCCCCGCTGGTCGTCGTGCTCGTCGGTGGCGTGGTCGCGACCGGCCTCCTCACCCGACCGTCGGTCAGCCGACACTCGATCGAGGACGGCTTTCCTGGCGATCGCCGGACCGTCGCGATCACCGTCGAGAGCGACACCTCGGTCGCAGCGACCGTCCGCGACGACGTCGGCGACGGCCTGGTCGCAGTCGACGGCGAGCCCTGCGTCGAGACGACCCTCGAGGACGAGACGCGCCTCGAGTACACGATCGAACTCGACGCACGTGGCGAGCGAACGGTCGGGCCGCTCTCGATCACTGTTACCGACGTCTTCGGGCTCCTCAGGCGTCGCTTCGAGTACGACGCGACAGCGAGCGTGCTGGTCTACCCCCGGCTGTTCGACCTCGACGGCGAGACCGCCCGCGATCTGCGGACGGCCGTGGACGACGCGGTCGCCGACGAGCGCGACGAGTTCGGCCACCTCCGCGAGTACCGCCGCGGCGATCCCCGGCGTGACGTCCACTGGAAGGCCAGCGCGAAACGGCCGGGGGACGACCTCGTGGTCGCAGAACACGTCGCCGACAGCAGCCTCGGATCGGTCACGATCGCCGCCGACGGCCCACCCGACCGGGCGGACGAACTCGCGAGCGCCGTCGCGACCGTCGCGACCGTCCTGTTCGAGGCCACCGTCGGCGTCGGGCTCGCGATCGGCGACGCGTACCGACCGCCGTCGACCGACGCCGCTCACTACCGCGACTGCCTCGCGCTGTTGGCCGTCGTCGACGGGAGCGACCTCGAGGGGAGCGACCGCCGGCGTGCGGACGTGGTAGTCCGGGCGGACAAAACTGGAACGACAGTCGTCGTCGAGGGCACCGAACTGCCGGTCGGGTGGCTGCGTGACTCGGCGTCGACAGACGGTGGAGGCGATGACCGAAAACCGGGCGTCGACGGCCCGGAGGTGGTGGCGTGAGCACCGACGCGGACACGCACGGGCGCAGTACCGTCCGACTGGTCGGTGACGGTGCCGCTGGGCCCCGGACGTTCCGGCTACTCGCACTCGGGAGCGTGCTGGTGCTCTCGGCGTCGTACGTCAGCGTCTTGCGCGAAGTGACCCGCGTCGTCGGCGGAACGGAGGCGCTGTTCGCGCTCGCCGGGGCGATGGTGGTGCTGGCGACGGTACTCGCACGAACCATCCGACCCTGGACCGCCGGGGTCCTCGCACTGGCGGCAGGGTCGCTCGGCTTCGCCTACTACCTCGAGGCGGCCGGCGTCGGGGTCGACGTCCTCGTCTCGGCGACCGACGGCGTGGTCGCCGACTCCCTCACCCTCGCGACGGGGATGCCGTTGCTCCAGATGGTCGAGGCCGGCGCCTGGACGCTCGCGTTCGTCCCCGCGCCGGTGTTCCTCTCGTGGTACCTCGCGCTTCGTGGCCGGTACGCCCTGAGCGTCGTCCCCGGCGGCCTCGCGCTGTGTTTTCTCGTCCTGACGGGCGACGCCGGAACGATCGTCACCCTGCTCGGCACCCTGGCAGCGATCGCGACCGTCGGCTTCGGCGAACTCGCCCGCCGCGGCGGCTCGGTCGCCCAGGTCGACCTGATCGCCGTCTTGCTCGCCGTCGTCATCGTCCTCTCGCTGTCGGTCACCTTCGTCCCGAGCGGCCCCGCAACCCCGACGACGGCCGCCGGCGCGGGCGATGGAACCCTCGAGGGCGCGATCGACGCCGAGCCCGAGCGGTCGGCGATCACCGGCACGGTCGACCTCTCCCCGGAGGCCCGCTTTACCGTCGAGTCGGAGCGACCGTCCTACTGGCGAACCGGCGTCTACGATCGCTACACCGGTGACGAGTGGCTCCGGTCCGGACAGGAGAGCGACCTCGAGGGCGCGCTCGAACCGCCGCCGGGTGAGTACGAGACGGTCGAACAGGAGGTATACGCCGAGCGCGACCTCCGCGTCGTGCCGGCTGCGACCCAGCCGCTGTCGATCGACGGATCGATCGCCGACGACGCGACGGTCTCCGCGCACGGCCAGGTCTACCCCGACTCGATCCTCGCGGCCGGTGAGTCCTACACCGTCGAGAGCGCGGTCGTCGATCCCGAGCCGGCGGAACTCCAGCAGGCGGGAACGAGCTACCCCGAGGAGGTCACGGAACACTACCTCCAGCGGCCGGAGTCGACCTCGAGTGCGTTCGACGAGCGCACGGCCGAGATCACGGCCGACGCGGAGACGCCCTACGAGACGGCCGTCGCGATCGAGGACTACCTCCGCTCGTCGAACGACTACTCGCTCGAGGTCGAACGACCCGACGGCGACGTCGCCGAGGCGTTCCTCCTCGAGATGGACGAGGGCTACTGCGTCTACTTCGCGACGGCGATGACCCAGATGCTGCGCGCCGAGGACGTCCCCGCCAGGTACGCGACGGGGTATACGGCCGGCGAGGAGGTCGAGGAGGACACCTACACCGTTCGGGGGCTGGACGCTCACGCCTGGGTCGAGGTCTACTTCCCCGGCCACGGCTGGGTGCCGTTCGAGCCGACGCCGCCGGCCGACCGTGATGCGGCCCACGAGGCCTACGCCGACGGGACGCCGGCGGAGACGCCACACGACGCCGAGCTCGACGACGACGGTCAAGAGCCCGACGAGGACGTCGGCGACGGATCGAACGTCACGGACGGCGCCGACGAATCGCCGACGAACGGCTCCGACGAAGAGTTCCCGGGGAATGACGGCGAGTTTGGCGAGGAAACCGACCGCGGACCCGACGAGGAGGCCGAGGGCGGCCCCGACATCGGTCCCGACGACTCCTCGAGCGACGAGGAATTCCCCCTCGGACTCTCGATTCCGCGCGAAACGGCGGCGATCGGAGCCGTGCTCCTGGTCGGACTCGCAGCCGGCGTTCGGCGCGTCGACGCGATCGCGCGCACCCGCCGCCTGGCAGGCCTCTACTGGCAGGGTCGACGCGGAGAGCCCGACGCGGACGCCGAACGCGCGTTCCGTCGCCTCGAGCGACTGCTCGCGCGTGAGTACCGCCCGCGCCAGCCGAGCGAGTCGGCCCGCACCTACCTGCGCGCGCTCGAGCGGGAAACGGACGACGGTCCGGCCGTCGATCCGCGAGCCAGGACGGTCCTCGAGCGGTACGAACGCGCCGTCTACGGGGGCGGCGTGACGCGGAGCGAGGCCGAAGAGGCGATCGAGTGCGTCGACGGCCTGGTCCGCGAGCGGCTTGCGCTCCCGGGACGCCGTCGGCGATAAAAACACCCAGCGATGCGTCAGCAACTGTCAAAAAGAATCGCACGACGGCGTGTGGGTCCCGATAGTGTTTAATATGGCCATTTCGTAGCACTGAACGTAATGTCGGAAGTCTGCTCGACGTGCGGGCTGCCCGAGGAACTCTGCGTCTGTGAAGACGTGGCCAAGGGACAACAGCAACTCACCATCCGCATTGACGAGCGCAGATACGGTAAGGAGGTAACGATCGTCGAAGGATTCGATCCGAAGGACGTCGATCTCGACAGTCTGTCGTCGGATCTCAAGTCCAAGTTCGCCTGTGGCGGGACCGTCGAGGACGGCCACATCGAACTCCAGGGCAACCACCGCGGCCGCATCGAGGAGTTCCTTCGGGACCGCGGCTTCAACGTCGCATGAGTCCGTGATGATCTAGTCCGACTTCCGAACGCCGGCCGTTCGAGCCGGTTCGCTTCACTTTCAGGGTTTACTCTCGAGCCACGGCACTGTTCTCACCGCAGAGTCGAACGATCACGCAGTCACACAATCACGCAGTCACGCGGTCTCGCAAGCGAAACGAGCGTCACGCGGGCGCGGCGACCCGGCTCAAAACGGTGACTCGGCGTCCGTGGCCTCCTCGGTAGCGGCCTCGTCAGCGCGCGCGAGACCGAACTGCATCCCGTAGCTGTCGAGGCCGCCCGCCATGCTCTCGACGGTGGCGTCTGCGGTTCCCTCGTAAGAGCCGATGAGGTTGGCGGCCTGGACGCTGGCCTTGCCGTGCGGACAGACCGTCACGATGTGGTCGTACTCCTCGAGTTCGTCGACGCGCCGGGTGAGTTCGTGAAACGGCACGTTCTCGCTGCCCGGAATGTGGCTGCGCTCGAAACTCGCCTGGTCGCGAATGTCGACGACGCAGACGTCCGCATCGTCCTCGAGAAGTTCCTTGACTGCCGACGGTGAGATTTCGCCGTCCATTACCGTCGCGTTCGGACGCCGAAGGAATAAGGACACGGGTCGGCTTGGGGAGTCGAGGCTGACAACTACCATTGACGTCGCCTATGCCAAACCCGTCGCCAGTATCCTTGCTATTCTCGTATCTGTCGTTCTATCTGCCGTGATACACCGGATGAATCGATTATCCTGCAGCGAAGACTTTTACTCACAGACATTGACACGTCGAATATGGATAGTGCGTGGGATGCAATCGATCTTGGGCGCGCAACTGGACTTTTCGTCCTTGGAGTCGTCCTGATCGGGGCAGCCACTAGTGCGATCCCTGCGATCGCAGATGGTCAGATCGATATACTCGGTGAGTTCGTCCGTCTGGTCGTTACGGCGATGTTGATCGTCTCTGTGTTGGCGGGGGCATGGTCGTGGATCAACGCCGCAGTACCTGGTCGGTAGACCCGATTCGGTGTCTCCAGAAGACGTGCAGTGGTTGTCATAGTGGTTG
>LKMK01000048.1 GCA_001563805.1 Natrialbaceae archaeon B1-Br10_E2g2 | reverse complement strand
GGGGCATCCATGTACAGCGTGTCGCCCTCGATGGCGAGCCCAGTCGCGCCGAGCCCGGCGTCGTCGGGGTTCCGTGGCACGAATACGCCCGGTTCGTCGGTCTCGACCCATTCGGTCGTCTCGCCGACGGTGCCGGATAGCTCGAGGACGCCGTCGTCGGTCACGGAGACCGAGACGGTGTCGGCGGTCGTGAGGAGCTTCTCGTGGGTCGTCTGGAACCCCGTCGATCGATACTCTCCCTCGAACTGGTCCGCCCGTTGTACCGTTTCGGGGTTCGGATCGCGCTCGGCTGCGGTCACTGCATCGCCCTCGAGGCCGGCGTCGAGGTAGCCATCGAGCACCTCGACGAGCCCGGGCGCGGGCGTGTTGAAGCTCACGAAGAGCGCGCTGTCGTGCTCGGGAAAGAGGACGAACAGCGTCTGGAAGTACTCGGTGCCGCCGGTGTGCCAGACGATCCGTTCGCCGCGATACTCGCCGGTCATGTAGCCGTAGCCCACGCC
The DNA here is from genome assembly GCA_001563805.1 of Natrialbaceae archaeon B1-Br10_E2g2. GTDB lineage: Archaea > Halobacteriota > Halobacteria > Halobacteriales > Natrialbaceae > Natrarchaeobaculum. The sequence goes on along the minus strand of LKMK01000048.1, from coordinate 15,365 downwards.
GTCGAGTTCGGGGTGGTTCGTCGCACGCTGGTCGACCATCTCGTCGACGGAATCGGCCTCGAGTATCTCGACCGCCTCGCCGTCGTCGGTCTCGAAGGTTCCGTCTTGCAGTTTCAGCGCGGCGAAAGTTCCCATATCGGTCGCGGTGGCGCTCATCGACCCGGCCGGCGGAACGCCGACGATGGTGGGATCGTCGGTCTGGAACTCCTCACCCTGCGGGACGTGGCCCTGTGAGCGTGCTCGATCCTCGGGGACGGGTTGCTCGACGGTCGAGTGGTCCATCGAGAGCGGCTCGAGGATCTCGCGTTCGACGTGGTCCTCGAACGGTTCGTCGTACGCCTCCTGGACGACGAGCCCCGCGAGCGCAGTGCCGTGGTTCGAGTACGCGGCCGTCTCGCCCGGCTCGCGAACCTTCGCGGGCATCTCGGCTTCGAGTTTGCCTTCCCAGTCATCGATCGCCTCGTGGTCCGAGACGAACAGCCCTTCGAACCGATCCTCGTACCCTGGCGTGTGGGTCCCCAGGTGCTCGAGGGTCACCTCGTCGTCACCCTCGAACTCGTACTCCTCGAGGTAGGTGTCGATCGGCTCGTCGAGCTCGAGCGTGCCGTCCTCGACGCCCTGCATCACCGCGGTCCAGACGAACAGTTTCGTGACTGAGCCGACCATGAACGCGGTTTCGTCGGGGTCGACGGGCTCGTCCGCCTCGGCGTCTGCGTAGCCGTAGCCGCCGGTGTGAACGATTTCGTCGTCCTCGACGACCGCGACGGTGGCACCGGCGACGTCGTGTTCGGCCATCACGTCCTCGAGCAGTTCGTCCATCCCGTCCTGGAGTTCCGCGTCGGTCTCCCAGCCGTCCGTCTCGACCGGGGACACCTCGCCCGCTGTGCCGTCTCCCCCGTGGCCCTCACCGGCAACTGCGGAGGGTACGGCTGCGAACGGGGCGACGAACCCGACGGTCACAAAGAGACAGACGAGGAGGACGAGCCCTCGTCTGCTCGTCGGGAGGACGGGGGCGACGTGCTGTTTCATAGACACTACCCATGTGGCTCTCCTATAAATGTGTATTCAGTGTCATAACTGGTGGACCCTCTCGTCGGCGCCCAGGGCTGTCAACCGCCTATCGCTCCGGGTGAACCGGCGCGTCGAACCCCCCTCGAACGAGCGGCTTCGCGACGTGTCGACGCGCACACGGCGGCACCTCGTACCAGCCGACCTCGAGGTCGCGGTCGACCGGGACCGTCGCTTTTTCCGGCGCGCTCGTCTCGCAGTCCCGACACCGGTAGCCCTGGTCGCGGCCGGCGCTCTCCATCGTCCGGTCGCAGTCGGGACAGATCGGCGTCACTCGTTCGGTGCGGACGAGGTCGCGGACGGCGAACTTCTCGAGTTTGAGCGTGCCCGCCGAGACCTCGCCGCAGGCGGTGAGCCGGTCGCCGACGCGCAGCGCCCGGACCCGGTCACGAAACCGTTTGGTCGGCTCGAAGGCGGCACACTCGAGTCGTGGCTGTTCCGCATCGTCGTCGGTCGGTGGGTCGTCGTCGTCGTCGACCGACGCGGCCGCCAGCTCGAAGAAGACGTGGCCGCCGCGTCGCGTTTCGGGCTCGCTTTCGACCCACCCCTCGAGGCGGTAGGCCCGACCGTCGCGGACGGTCTCGATGGCTCCCTCCCGCAGGTGGACGTCGGTCCCCTGATTGGTGACGAACAGCTGGCTCGAGGCGACGGGTTCGCTCTCGATTCGGTCGGCGACCGCGCGGGCGACGGTCGCGTCGTCCCCGCGGATGCCGTGGAGGATCGGACCGGGCGTGTGTGGCACGCAGACGGTCTCGCCCTCGCCGCGATCGACCGTATCCCAGACGTCGGGGTAGCCCCACTCCGCCGCGGCGAAGACGCTCTCGCGGTCGACCTGCCGTGGGGTTCCCCAGCTATCGGGCTCACGATACGAGATGAATTCGTAGGTCCACTCCTCGAGTGCGCGCCAGGCTCCGATGGCAGCGAGCGCACCGATCCGCCCGCGGCCGTTGCCAGCGTGCCAGCTCCGGTAGCCGTGGCGCTCACAGCAGGCCGTCGCGTCCTCGATCTCGAGGTGGTCCCGGACGGCCCGCTCGGCGAATTCGGCGACGTCGCCGGAAATCGCCGTCTGGTGGACGTCGTGGTCAGCGACGACCAGCCCCGGATTCGTCCGCTCGTCGACGGTCTCGGCGAGCGAGGCGAGCGTCTCGCGAGCGACGGAAAACGCCAGGTCGGGATCGCAGTCAGCGTGGATCGCCAGGGCGGCGTTCCCGCGGGTCTTGTACTCCACGGCGGGGTTGAGTCTGACCAGGAGCAGGCGGTCGATGGGGTCCGTCGGAGCGTCGTGTGCGTCGGCCGACGTCTGCTCGTCTCGGCAACACGTTCGGCGCAGTCGCTCGGCGATCCGCGCAGCGACGTAGGTCGTACACATCCCGCGTTCACGGGAGTCCGTATCGTCGATCCCGACGATCGTCATCGGCGGGACGTTGGCGGGCGAACGGGTAACGGCTTTCGGATATGCGGGTCGGAGACGCCGGTGGCCGTCCACGGCGGAGATGAACTCCGAATCCGATCGACCATCGGGGTCGACACGTCCCGGCTGGCGGAGAGCATCCCGTATATAAGTATTGAGCCGCTGTGAGGGGGAACCGCAACACGGCACCCAGGCAAACCGGGGAAAGCGTCTTATAGGAGGAATAGCTTAGATCCCCCTATGTCCCGCTCCGCACTGGTCGGCAACGTGACCGCGATGTTAGAGGACGCGGGATTCGTGGTCAGCGACCGGTGTGCGATCAGACCGAAGAGCTTCGACGTCGCCGCACGCCGCGGCGAGGACCTGTTGCTCGTGAAGATCCTCGGCAACATCGACGCGTTCAACGAGGCCACCGGCCACGAGATGCGCCGCCTCGGAACGTACCTGGGGGCGACCCCGCTCGTGATCGGGCTTCGAAGCCGCGACGAGGACCTCAAACCCGACGTCGTCTACTTCCGACACGGCGTCCCAGTTTTCAGCCCCGATACGGCGTACAACCTCTTCATCGAGAGCGTCCCGCCGCTGATCTACGCGGCACCGGGCGGTCTCTACGTCAACATCGACGGCGACCTGCTCGCCGACGAGCGCGAGGACCGCGACTGGAGTCTCGGCCGCCTCGCGACAGAACTCGGCGTCTCCCGGCGAACCGTCTCGAAGTACGAAGACGGGATGAACGCCTCCGTCGAGGTCGCGATGGCGCTCGAGGAGCTGTTCGACGCGCCGCTGACCAGCCCCGTCGACGTCCTCGAGGGCGCAGACGACGTCCACGAGTCCGAGGCGACGCCGGACGACCCGGAGGCCGATCCGGACGACGAACAGGTCGTCGCCGTGCTCACGCGTGCGGGCTACCGGGTCCACCCGACGGTTCGCTCGCCGTTCAAAGCCGTCAGCCGCGAGGCGGACGACGACGAGAAAGTCGTCCTCACCGGTCACTCGAAGTTGACGAAAGCCGCCGAGAAACGCGCCCGGATCATGAGTTCGATCAGCCGGGTGACCGGAACCCAATCGGTGTACGTCGTCGACCGCGCCAAGCAAGACGCCGTCGACGGGACCGCGCTCGTCGAACGCGACGAACTCGCGGACCTCCGAAACGCCGACGACCTCAAAGCCGTTATTCGCGAGCGTTCGGAGCGAGAAGAGGCGGCCTGATCGGCCCGTTCGCCGACCGTTTTCGACGTCGCGCTCGACCGATTCGCTCGTACGGACAGTAGTACCTCCTCGGACGGGCTGTAGTACCGAGCGGTTGGCACGCCGACTGCGTGCGTGAGCGTGCTAGAACTGACGACGGCGACTCCGTCTCAGGCGTACGTTTCTTCGAGGTAGGCGACGATGTCGGCGCTTTCGGCCATTCCGTCGACGCCGTTTGCCTCGTCGGTGATGACGGGGACGCCAGTCTGACCGCTCACGGCTTCGACCTCGGTCCGTTCGTGGTGGGCGGCGGGCACCTCGATCGTCTCGTACTCGAGCTCGAGTTCGTCGAGTTTTGCGCGCACTTTCGCACAGAACGGACAGCCAGGGAGGTCGTAGAACGTGATGTCGGGCATGTACGGTGTTTCGGTTCCAGCGTAAAGAGGTCGTCGGTGGTGTGAGGACGATCAACCGATCGAAAAAACGTGTGTGGTACGAAACCGCCGGTTCAGAACACGACGTAGCCCGCTTCGACGGCGAAGTAGACGACGAAGTAGGCCACGAAGGCGATCGCGAGGACCCACTGGCCCAGCGAGACGTCCCGGCCCTCACCCATTGCGGACTTGACCAGCGGATAGCTGATGATCCCTGCGGCGAGGCCGTTGGCGATCGAGGTCGTCAGCGGCATGACGGTGATCGTGAGGCCGCCGGAGATCGCCCACGCGGGGTCGGTCCAGTCGACGTCCATCACGCCCTGGAGCATGATGATCCCGACGACGACCAGCGCGAGGTAGGTCGCGTACTGGGGGATCGCGGCCATCAGGGGAACGGCGAGCAACGCGAGCGCGAACATGGCGCCGACGACGAGCGCGGTGAAGCCGGTTCGGCCGCCCTCCTCGATCCCGGTCGAGGACTCGATGTAGGTGGTGACCGTCGAGGTGCCGATCATCGCGCCGACGGTGGTGCCGACCGCGTCGGCCATCAGCGGCTTCTCGGCTTCCGGCAGGTCACCCTGTTCGTCGAGGAAGCCGGCGATCTGGGAGACGCCGATGAGCGTGCCGGCGGTGTCGAAGAAGTCCACGAAGAAGAACGTGAAGACGACCAGCAGGAAGACGAGCGGTTCGTCGCCGATCATCCCCAGCCCCTCGACGAAGCCCCAGAACAGCGGGGTGAAATCGTACTGGACCGAGCCCAGCATCGCCATGATTCCGTCACCCGTTACGTCCTCGTACGCGCCATCGGGGGTGAGCACGCCGGGTGCGACGACGCCGGCCAGGGTCAACAGCCAGCCGGCGATCGCCGTCAGCAGGATGCCGATGATGATCGAGCCGCGGACGCCGCGGGCGTAGAGCAACAGCATCACCAGCAGGCCGGCGAGCGAGAGCGCGGCGACCGGGCTCTCGAGGACGTTTCCGAGGGTCACGAGCGTCGCGTCGTAGGCGACGACGATCTCCATCTCCTGGAGCCCCAGAAAGAGCAGGAAGACGCCGATACCAGCCCCGACCGAGAATTTGACCGGTTCGGGGAACAGCTCGAGAACGTACCGCCGTGCGCCGACGGCCGTCAACGCGATGAAGATGACCCCTTCGACGAAGACCGCGGCCAGCGCGAGTTGCCACGGAACGCCGAGGATGACCACAACGGTGAAGGTGAAGAAGGCGTTCAGCCCCATTCCCGGCGCCAGCCCGAACGGCCGGTTGGCGTACAGCGCCATCACCAGGATGGCGACCACCGACGCGATGATGGTCACTACGGCAAGCATCTGGAACACCTCGCCGCCGGTGTATTCGACGCCGTTGATGGTGGTCGTCTCCGCGGGCGCACCCTCCCCGTGATCCCAGAGGATGGCGTCGCTCAAGATCGCGGGATTGACCACGATGATGTACGCCATCGCGAGGAACGTCGTTACGCCCGCGATCGCCTCGGTTCTGAAGTTCGTCTCGTGCTCGTCGAACTCGAAGAAGTCCGCGAGTGTATCGGCTGCCCCCATGTTGGACGTTCGAGCATAGATACAGGGGTAAGTTAAAGTTTCTTGTCTCAGTTGACGTTCGAGTACACACGTACGTGCATATGTCTTCGGTTAGAGAAGTCCTGGTAGGACCCACGGCGACGAGGCCGCACACTCGAGGCGGAACCAACTATTTGACCCCCCACATCGTAGCCACACACCATGAGATTCGTTATCGTGGGATACGGCCGTGTCGGCTCGCGAACCGCACGGATCCTGACCGAGGAAGGCCACGAGGTGACTGTCGTCGACGACGATCCGGACCGTGTCGACCGGGCAGGGCGGAACGGACTCGCCGTCGTCCACGGTGACGGGGCCGACGAGTCGGTCCTGATCGACGCCGGTATCGAGTCGGCCGACGCCGTCGGCTCGTTCACCCCCGACCTCAACGTGAACTTCGCGGCCTGTATGGTCGGCGACCACCACGGCTGTCGGACCGTCCTCCGCATCGACGAGGATTACCGCGAAGACATCTACGAGAAGTACGCCGCGGAGGTCGACGAGATCGTCTACCCCGAGCGACTGGGCGCCGCCGGGGCGAAGACCGCCATCCTCGGCGGCGACTTCAACGTCGTCGCCGACCTCGCGGCGAACCTCCAGCTGACCGTCCTCGAGATCGACGAGGGCTCGCCGGCCGTCGGCAAGCGAATGAGCGAACTCGAGTTACCCGACTGTGCTCGAATCTACGCCCACGGTCGCGCCCGCGAACCGCTGACGATCCCGCTTCCGGGGACCGAACTCGAGGCCGGCGACGAGGTCGCGGTCATCACCGAAACCGACCGCGCCGACGAGGTCCGGTCGGCGCTGTTGCCAACGAGCGCCTGACGTCGCTCGAGGCGTGACTACTGAGAACGACGGCCGAAAGAAGTCGGATCCGGAAGCGATCGCGATTCGACCGGTGTCCCACTCGATCACCGTGTCGCTGAAGGCGGGAGCGGCGGCAACAGGCGCGCCGACGGAGTGGATGGGGGGTTGAGTGCCGTTCGTGCGCGCCGTCGAAAGTGTCTCTGGCGAACGGACATAAAACCGCGTCAGACGGTCGAATGACGGGGGTCCGACGGGCTACTCGTCGCTCTCGAGCCGAAACACGAGCACGTTCTGATGGACCATCGAGGGAACGAACGAGAACGGGTAGCCGTAGACGTGGAGGTCCTTCGTGGGGTCGTACCAGATCAGGTTCGCGGCCAGCGTCAGCGGTGCGGTCGATTCGATCGCCCGCGCGAGGTCCGCCGAGAGGAACTCGTAGGACTGCTCGCGGTACATGTCGCCGATGAAGACGACGACGTGACCGTCGGGGGCGACCGCATCCGCGAACCGATCGAACTTTCCGGCCATGTCCGCGAGCCACTCGGCTTTCGTCTGCGTCGGGGCAGTGTCGTCGGCCTCCTCGTCGCTGTCGGCGCACTCTTCCTCATCGATGTGCTCGTCGAAGGCGCCGAGTTTGCTTTCGCGGGTCGCCCGTTCGTTGCGCGTCTGCTCGAGTTCGTCCATGTGCCAGTAGGGGACGTCCGTCAACAGGAGATCGACCGAGTCGTCGGGGACGTCCGCGATCAGCTCCGCACAGTCGCCGTGGCGCAGTTCCTGGGCCGCAAGCGGGGGGTCGCCGCGGTCACGTCGGGCCGCGTTCTCGCGCTGGAGGACGGTCTCGTAGATCTCGATCCACCGGGCGTTGCGCTCGAAGCCGATGGCCTCGCGCAGGCCGGTTCCCTCGTGTTCACAGAAGCTCGCACCGAGGAGCGTCCCGCCGACGCCGGCGAACGGGTCGAGGACGGTGTCGCCGGCCTTGCTGAACCGACCGATGAGTTCGGCACAGAGCCGCGGCGGTTTCTGGCCGCCGTGTTCGCTGCGCAGGTCGTGTTGAACGGCCGGCGGGTACCCCTCCGGGATGACCGACTTGGTCGCGTACTTCCACTCCTTGCCGGTGAGGTCGTTGACCCGGTTGCGCTCGTCGTAGATGCCCCGGCCCTCGACGTAGCGCTGGTGGTCGGCGAGTTGGTCCGTGTCGACCACCTCGCCGTCTTCGACTGGCAGGGATTCTTCGCGTGCGCGGTCGGCGTCGAACTCGCCGTCCTCGTCGGTGAAGAGGCGACTCTGGCGGTGGGCGTCCCCGTCGTCTGCCATACTATCTCGTGAGTGCTCACGCCGGTCGCTTAAACCTACAGCTCCCGGGGCGACCGGACCCCAGGCCCGGTAACCTCGGTGTTAGCGAGCCCCTTTCACGCTCGAGACCCTACCTCGGCCATGAATATGCTCGTAGACGGGGAGTGGCGAACCGACGCGTTCGAGACGACCGACGAGTCGGGGTCGTTCGAGCGCGGGGAGACGACGTTTCGCGACTGGGTCAGCGACGAGCCGGACGCCACCTACCAGCCCGAGGCGGGACGATACCACCTTTACGTCTCCTACGCCTGCCCGTGGGCCCACCGGACGCTCGTGGTTCGGGCGCTGAAGGGACTCGAGGACGCCATCCCGGTGTCGGTCGTCGATCCCTACCGCGGGGAGGACGACTGGCAGTTCACGCCGGAGAAAGACGGCTGTACGCGCGACCGGGTCCACGACGTCGACTTCCTGCGGGAGCTGTACGTCAGCGCCGATCCGGACGCGACCTGTCGCGTGACCGTCCCCGTCCTCTGGGACACCCACGAGGACACCATCGTCAACAACGAGTCTCGCGAGATCATGCGGATGCTCGACACCGAGTTCGACGCGTACGCGACCCGGGACGTCGACCTCTACCCGGAGGGGTACCGCGAGGAGGTCGACCGGATCATCGACGAAATCTACGAGCCGATCAACAACGGCGTCTACCGGGCCGGCTTCGCGACCCGACAGGAGCCCTACGACGAGGCCGTCGAGGAGCTGTTCTCGGCGCTCGAGCACTGGAACGCCGTGCTGGGCGAGCAGCGATACCTCGCAGGCGACCGACTCACCGAGGCCGACGTCGCGATGTTCACGACGCTGGTCCGGTTCGACCAGGTCTACCACACGCACTTCATGTGTAACGTCCAGTACGTCCGGGAGTACGAGCACCTGTGGCCGTATCTTCGGGATCTCTACACCACGTCGGGCGTCGGAGCGACGGTGAACATGGACCACGTCAAAGAACACTACTACACGACCCACCCGGACGTCAACCCCCACGGGATCGTCGCCCGGGGTCCCGACCTCGAGTTCGACGCCCCACACGACCGGGACGAACTGCCCGGCGACCCGCCGTCAGCGCTCGCCGGCGCCGAGGCTGACGACTGACAGTCGAAAAATCGTCGACTCGAGCCCGCCTCAGGCCTCGGCCTCTGCTTCGGCCTCCGCGTCGGCCTCGGGCTCGGCCGCTGACGGTGCCTGCAGCCGCGATCGATCGGGGTCGTCTCGCCACGTCTCGAATCGCGCCTCTATCGGTTCCTCCGTCACGAACACTCGCCAGAGAACCCACGCGAGCACGAGGATCGGGAGGAGGGGCAACAGGACGATCACCATGACCGCCGCCATCACGTACCCGAACGCAGACATCTGCAGATTCGGGCCATAGCCCGTCGACTCGGCCACCTTGGTAGACATATATCACCGTTGGTGGGTTCGGCTATTCGGTCTTTCGATACGAACCCTCTCAGGGGACATGGAACCCGGACTGTGGCTCGAGTCCCCGTCCGATTAGGCTCAGGTTCGATTACGACTGCGTCACCCCGTCTGGAGGCCACTCCGACCGTCGTCCCCGTCGTCGAGTACGGCCTGGGCGTCGTCCTCGGGGCGATACCCAAGCTCGAGCATCGTCTCCGAGAGCGAGAGGAACCGCTCGGCGTTGGCGGAGATGCCGTGGGCGACCGTCGGGGTCGACCGGAGGGTCGTCGTCGCGGCGGCGTCGATCAGCCGCCGGCAGTCGTTTGGGCTGAGCCACATCGCGCGAGCGTACCGTTCACCGGCGGCGTCCCGGTCGGCACACTCCTCGCGGAGTTCGTCGCGGGTGAGCAGCCAGCCGATCCGCAGGTTCACCACGTCGAGGCCGTGGCGCTTCGCGTAGTACTCGCCCATCGCCTCGCCGAAGACCTTCGTCACGCCGTAGTAGGTGTCCGGGTCCGGCGGGTCTCCCGGCCGGATTACGGTCGGCTGGCCCGCCGTCGACTCCGGACGGATCGGCGAGACGACGTTTCCCATGTTGACCGCGTGGTTCGAACTCGCGAAGACGACCCGCTCGAGGTCGTTCTCGACGGCCGCCTCGTAGACGTTGTAGACGCCGTCGACGTTCGGTCCCGAGAGGGCGTCCCACGCCGCACGCGGATCGGGGTTGGCCGCGAGGTGGATCAGCACGTCCTGGCCCGACAGCGCGTCGACGACCGCCTCGCGATTTGCGACCTCGAGCGGCGTGGTGTCGAGGTCGTCCGCCTCGCTGTGTGAAAAGAGCGTCAGCTCCACGTCCCGGTCCGAGAACGCCTCGATAGCTTCCCGGCCGACGGAGCCGGACGCACCGGTGATCGCCACGTTCATCATACGGGATCGACGCGGAGGGTCCGGAAATAGGTCGGGCCAGCGTCTTCTTGCTCGGTGACAGCGGCGACGACGGGCGGTTCGCTCGAGCCGACGGTCGCGCCCTCGCGGACCACCGGCGTCTCGCCTGGGTGGACCAGCTGGTCGTCCCGTTTGCCTTCGACGGCTATCAGGTGTTCTCCCTGGAGTTACTCGGGGAGCGCCAACGGCTCGAGTCGACCGTCGTCACACGCCGCGTGTCGACAGCTTGCCCGTCATACGGCGGGTATTAACGACGGTACCTAACTCGGTAGGTATCACAAGTATTGAGGTCCAGCAGGAGGATCGGTACATATGAAACGGCGAACATTTCTGGTGGCGACTGGAGGGGGAGTCACTCTCGCTGGCTGTACGACGGGGGAGAACACGGACGACGAGGTCACGGATGACGCGGACGTAGACGACGAGGCGGACGACGAAGACGCGGAGGACCGAGAGGCCTCGATCGAGATCGTCGATTCGACGGTGATCGACGACTCCTCGGACGGTGGAGCGGCGGATCCCTGGCTACAGGTCGACGTCGAAAACGAGACCGAGGTCCCCCACGGCGGGATCAGAATCGTGTCGGAAGTCCTCGACGACGAGGGCACCGTCCTGGCGTCCGAAACACACACCACGAGCTATCTGCCTCCGGAGTCGACGCTACGATACTTTCACGAGGGAAGCTTCGAGATGGACGAGTTCGACTCGATCGAACACGACATCGAGGTCGCCCACGCCCAGGTTCGAAGCACGGAACTCGAGGACGTCACCGTATCGAACACTGACCTCTCCGTCGGTGGCAACCTGATCAACGTGGTGGGTGACTTAGAGCTGGCCGACCCCGACCACGACAGGGTCGTCGTCGTCGCTCCGATCTGGGACGAGGCCGGGCGACTCCGCGGAACGGGCACCTACATCGAAAACAGCCCGACCGAATCGTTCGAGTTCAGCGCCGACTCGCCCGGCTTCCGGGCCCCCGGTGGCGCCGAACCGATCGACGACTACGACGTGTACGTCTTCGACGATCTTCCCTGAGACGGATCGCGGAACCGATCACCCGGCACGATCGAAGAACCAACTGCGATTGGCCGGGAACGACCGCTCGTCGCTTCCGACCGGCCGCTCGAGGAGTGGTGGTGGCTGCCCCTCTCTCGACGGTCGGTCACCCGCCTGGCGAGCGAGACGGGGTCACTGCTCAGAGAAGCTCCGGCACGGCCTCGAGCGACTCGATCTCGTCGGTCGGATCGGTCGAGAGCGCGTAGTCGAGTCGGTGATCACGTCGGACGAACGCGGCGTCGATTCCGAGCGCGTTCGCCGCCTCGACGTCGACCTGGCTGTCGCCGACGGACAGCGGGTTCGAAGCGTCGAGTTCGGCGATCGATCGCTCGAGGTAGTACGGCCGTGGCTTCTTCCGTTCGATGCCCTGAAGCGTCGGCTCCCGGCCGTACCAGACGTCGAACGCGCCGACGTCGGTGTACCCGAGGACGTTCTCGATCGTCTGATGCTGGTTGTTGCTGACGATTCCGGTCGGCGTCTCGATGGCCCCGAGCGCGCTGGCGTCCGGGTAGGGGCGTTTCCGGCCGGTCCTGAGCTGCTCGAGCTGGGCGTCGATCGCGGCCCGCTCGCGTTCGCGCCAGCGCCGTTCCGGCTCGAGGCCGTGGCCGGTTGCGACCTGCCGCAGCGACGAGGCGGTCGGCCGGACGAGCGTCCGGACGTGGTCGTCGGACGGTTCGGGGACGCCGACGGCCCGGAAGGCCTCACGCATCGCCTCGAACAGGACGGTCCGATCCGTCGGGGTGGTCAACACGCCGTCGTTGTCGAACAGCACTGCGTCCTGTGCCGGTCCCATCGGCTCGAGTCGAGCTACGGGCCGAACGGTATTCGGCGTTTTGCCAACCGGAGGTCGCCGGCGGAGCGTCACCGCCGCCGTCCGGAGGTTCAAGTACGGACGGGCGACCAGTGCCAGCGATGTCCGCCCGTACCGACGTTCCTCACCGCCCGCTGATTGACGGCGCCCGACAGCGCGGAGGGGCCGATGGGCCATAGAGCGCTCGTCGCCTACCGGCGACCCGATCGACTGTACGACCTCCGATACAGCCACTGGGGTGGTGCGGACCTCTCGCTGGTCGAGTCGATCGGTCCGACGTCGCCGCTGGCGAACGGAGCCGTCGATACCACCCTGTTCGCGGATTCGGTCGCCCGAGATCGCATCCTCTCGGATTTCCTCGATCCCTGTATCTACGAGGCGCTCTATCTCGTCTCGCCCAACTCCGGGTACGCGGTCGACGCCTTTCGCGTCTGCTGGCTCGAGTGGGGCGACGGACGCGACGAGGGTCGCGGCGCGATCCTCGAGAGCTGTCCCGATGACGACCGGGCCATCAGAACGTGGTTTCGCGCGACGAAGACGACCCTGGCTGACGTCGTCGAGATGGGCGTCCTCTCCCGGCGGGCGGCACAGGTCTACCTCGAGTCACGGCTGTGTGAGGAACGGGGCGCCGTCGTCTACTCGTATCGAGGGGTGGAGAGTCCGGGTGACGACTGACGCGGACCGTCGTCTCCTCCTCCTCCGAAGGGTGCGGGCGACGGGTTAGGTAGCTCCCCGACCGGTTTCGATGCCGGGGCCGTCGACGGCGTGGATCGATCGGTAATCGGTATGAGCCCCGTACCGGTTCCGAAAACGGCCGACCTCGAGTGCCATCGAGCGAGCGACGTCGACCAGCCCACACACGAGGCCCGATCGAATCACAGCAGCTCGACCCCCCGAGTTCGACCCGCTCGGCGACTCGAACCGGGATGTCGCACACGCCGGGTATCCGGTTCCTGTGATCCCTACCCGGAGCATAACAATTCCTCGAGTCGAGATCGGACGGCGTGCATGCGACGACGGACCTACCTGATGGCGGCAACCGGAACGTCACTCGCACTCGCCGGCTGTGCAGCCGTAAGCGAGGACGACGAGCCGGAGGAGACGGAGAATCGAACGGACGAGCGCGACGACGCGGACGACCACGAGGACCACGACGACGAAGCCGACTCGACAGACGACGACGAGCCCCCGGAACTGGCCGGGACGTTCGACGACTTCGAGTCGCTCGAGGAGTGGGAGGTGCTCGCCGGAACGGCCACCGAAGACACCGACCGCTCGTCCGTCGGCAGCCAGTCCGTTCACCTCGAACCGGACGACGACGGCGACGACATCGACGAAGAGGACCTCGAGGACGACGAACTCGAAGAGGAAGACGACGGCGTCCAGGTCCGGCTGCGCCGGGAACTCGACGAGTCGCTCGACTGCTCGGCGGTCGCCCCCGGGCTCGCCGTTGCACTCGAGGGCGAACCCGTGACGGCCCCGTTGATCCAGCTGTTCGACGGCGACGGCAATCGGATCGACTACCGGACGAGCGCCGATCCCACACTCGAGTTCCACCGACACAACTTCGGGGTCGCCGAGGTCGACTCGGCGTTCGACTTCAGCGACGTCACGGAGATCCAGCTCGCGTACATTACCGGTGCGGGAACGGCGGGCGAACTCTGGATCGACGACCTCCACTTCGTGCCCCGGCCCGAAGACGGGAAGGTCCTCGTCCAGTTCGACGGCGGCTACGAAACCCACTACACGCACGCAGCGTCGATCGTCGACGACCACGACCTGTCGGCGACGACGTTCGTCTGTCCGGGTCGGTTGCGCGGTGACGACGACGAAGACGGCGACCGGCTCACCGAAGACCAGCTCGAGTCGCTCGCCGAGTCGGGCTGGACGATCGGCAGCCACACCGACACCGATACGCAGCTTCCCGACGCCGAAGACCCCGAAGCCGAGGTCCGCGACGCCTACGAGTGGCTCGAAGCGGAAGGCTACGACGGACGGGCGTACTTCTCGTTCCCGGGCGGAAAGTACAACGACGCGTCGCTCGAGCAGGTCGAGGAGTACCACGACCACGGCTTTGCCGGCCGCTTCCCTGCCCAGGGATATGCGGCCAACCCACTGCTCTGGCAGCGCGTCGTCGACCCCGACCCCGACGAGGCGCGCGAGGCGCTCGAGCGAACGGCCGAAGTCGGCGGCATCACCTCGCTGTGTTACGTCCGACTCGAGGACGAATCCGCGGAGAACTTCGAAGAGACCATGGACGACCTCGCCGACCACGTGGCCGACGGCGACCTCGAGCTCGTCACGCCAGCTGAGTTAGACGAGTACGTCTACGAGGAGGAAGAGGGGGAGGAAGAAGAAGAGGAAGAAGAGTAACGGACGATCACTCGCTCGAGGGAGACTCGTTCCAGCGGGCGTCGGCGAGCGTCTCGAAGCCGGCCCGCTCGCGTCGGTCGCTCGCGTTGGCGACGAGTCGCGAGACGATGAACTCCGGCGTCGACCGGCCGACCGTATCGAACCGCGGCTGGTAGTCGACGAGCAACTCGAGGTCCGGGCTGAGCCCCTCGGCGAAAATCCCGTCGACGCGGGCTTCCGGCGGCAGCGGTTCCAGGTCGTCCGCCAGGTGGGTGACGAACACCCCGAGTGCGTCGCGGTCGACCGACAGCGTCACGAGTCCGTGCAGCAGGTCGGCGGCGCTGCCGGGTTCGGTGATCGCCTCGAACTCGTCGACCAGCATCAGCGTACGGCCACCAGCGGAGAGCGGGGGCACGATCGAGCGTAGCGTCGACTCGAGGACGCCGGCGTTGAAACTGGCGTGACGGCGGTGAAAGACCAGCGAGTCGACGGGGGTCACCTCGGCCCGCTCGGCGGGGACGGGCAGTCCCATCATTGCGAGCAGGACGACCTGACAGCAGGTCTCGAGGAGCGTCGTCTTCCCGCCGCTGTTGGCCCCTGTGAGGACGGCGATACGTTCCCGTCCCGGCGGGGCGTCGATACTGCGGGGCGGGTCGGTCACCTCGTGATCGCCGAGCCCGTAGGTCACCGGCTGGACGGAGTCGTCGTCACGGGCGGCGAGCGTCAGGTTCCGGGCCTCGACGACCGACACCGCGGCGTCCTCGGCCTCGAGGAACGTCGGTCGCGTACAGTCGTACGCGAGCGCAAAGCGGGCCAGCGAGAGGTGTAACGCGATGTCGTCGACGGCGTCGACCGCCCGGTCGACGGCCGCCCGGCGCTCCTCGAGCGTCGCCTCGAGGTCGCTCGCGACGGCCGTTTCGCGCTCGTCGATGGCCTCGGTGAGGTCCTGGCGGAGCCGTCGTAAGGTGCCG
>LKMK01000002.1 GCA_001563805.1 Natrialbaceae archaeon B1-Br10_E2g2 | reverse complement strand
GCCACGGCTCACACCCGACGAGGACATCCGAAAGGTCGCACAGCTCATGATCGACAGCGAATCACAGCTCCTGCCGGTCTTCGAAGGGCGGGAACTGATCGGCGTCGTCACGGCCGATGGAATCCTGGAAAAGGTCGAACCCTACCTTGACGCCGCGACCGTCAGGGAGGCCCACACGGGCGAGCTCGTCTCACTCGAGCCGTCGTCGACGCTCGGCAGCGCCCTCAATGTCTTCCGGGAGAACCGCATCACGCACCTCCCGGTCGTCGAGAACGACTCGGCGGTCGGCATCCTGAGCCTCTACGACGTGACCGAGATCACGGTCCGGGCCGAAGTCCAAAGTCAGGGCGGCGACGCCGGCGGCGTCGACCCGTTCGGCGGCGAGATCTCCAGTAGTACCGCTCGATCACGTCGTGGTGGATATGGCGCGAGAGAAGGCGAGTCGGCCCGGATGCTCGATCTCCCCGTTCGGGACTTCATGACCTCGCCGGTGCGGACGATTCGGCCGGACGAGACGCTCGACGTCGCCGTCGCGGAGATGTTCGACGCCAGCGCCTCCTCGCTTTTCGTCACCGAGAACGGCTCCCCACACGGCATCCTGACGAAGACCGACTGTCTCGAGTCGCTCACGTGGGAGGCCGGCGGCAATCGCGGCGTGCAGATCTACGGCACCGACCTGATCGACGACGTGACCTACGACGAGATCGTCGGCATGGTCGAGACGTTCGACGACAGGGATCACGGCATGAACGTCCTCGATACGAAGGTCCACCTCCACGAGCACGACGAGAAGCGTCGCGGCACGCCACTCGTGCTCGCTCGAGTGCGATTACACACCGATCGCGGGCTGTACGTCGCCTCGGGCGAGGGCTACGGGGCGAAACACGCGATGAACGAGGCACGCGACGTCCTCGAGCGCCAGATCAGGGACCGAAAAACCTACGGCCGGACGAAAAAGCCCCCGGACGAGGCGTTCTGGGAGAAACGCTTCGGCTGGCTGCTCGAGGAGTGACCGGACGGCCGACCGGCGTTCGAGGCGGTCGGACACTCGAGCGTGGCCACAGCAGCCTCCTGGAGACTCACCTGACGACCGTCACTGGGATCGTCACCCGTTCGACGATCGCTTTCGCGACGCTACCGAGCAGTTGCTCCGTCCGTTCGGATCGGCCACGGTGGCCCACGAAGAGGGCGTCGAACTCGTCGGCGTAGTCGGTGATCGCCTCGACCGGATCGCCATAGAGCAACTCCGTCTCGACCGACGTACCCAGTTCGTCGGCGCTGGCGTCGAACTCCTCGAGCAGGGTCATCGCGCGCTCTTCGGCGTCTTCGATCTTTTCGATCACGAGCCGTCGATCGGCGTCTGCGAGACTGACGACCGGATCGGTCCCGCCGTACTCGTAGACGTTCGGGTCGACCGCGTGGACGACCGTGATCGTCGCGTCCATCGCGTCCGCGACCTCGATCGCGTGCTCGAGTGCGTTTTTCGCCGCGTCGGAGCCGTCGACGGCCACGAGAACTCTCATACTCGAGCGGTGGCGTCGAACGCGGTTAAACGATTGGGGCGCTTACCAGCCTCCGGGATCGACCGCGAGTCCGGCGATCGGGCTGCCTCGGAATTGGGGTCTATCTTTTTATGGGTTCACGAGAACGTACTGACATGAACGTCCTCGTTCCAGTCGACGATTCGGACCCAGCACGGACTGCACTCGAGTACGCGGTCTCACAGACGCCAGACGCCGAGATCACGGCGTTGCACGTGATCGACCCCTACGAGACGAGCGTCTCGTCGTGGCTCGGCGGAGCGGAGTTCTCCGAGAAACTCGAGGAAGCGGGGGCCGAACTGCTGGCCGACCTCGAGGCGCTGGCGGCCGACCACGGCGTCGAGATCGAGACCGACACCGTCGTCGGAAAGCCGGCCGCGGAGATCACGTCCTACGTCGAGACCGAAGACGTCGACGAGGTCGTCATCGGTAGCCACGGCCGAACCGGTTCCTCGAGGGTACTGCTTGGAAGCGTCGCGGAGACGGTCGTTCGACGTGCCCCGGTTCCCGTGACCGTGGTCCGCTGATCGACGGGCCGAATCCGGCGCGCTCTCGTCGGTATCGACCCCGGATCCCCACTCTCACCGACACGAACGCTCGAGCGGCGCCGCTGTGTGTTCAGATAATTTCAGTTGGTACTATAGCAGCCAAGCTCCGGTCCCGTTGTGGCGCGACGTGGCTCGGTTCTCAGTCCCGGCCGGATTGGGTAGGAGGACGGTTGCCAAACGGCAACAGATACAGCGGCTCGAGGTCGTCGGACAGCTCGAGCACGTCGCGGACCTCGTCGTCGGAAAACGCGCCGACTGGACAGGTGTTTAGCTCGCGAGACTCACAGACGAGGTGGACGTTCTCGGCGACGTGTCCGGCCTCCATGTGGACGTACCGATCCGCGTGAGCCGGATACTGTCGTCGCGTTCGATCGACGTTCGCGGCCAGTGCGATCGTCGCCGGTGCATCTCGGACGACGTCCTGTCCCAGCGCGGCCGCCGTGAGTTCGTCGTGACACGGCTCCGCATGGATTTGCTCGAGCCGGTGAGTAGCCTGCTCGTATCGGTAGAGACTGGCCTCGAGAGCCTCACAGCCGTCCGGCGCGACCTCGAGAACGGTCTCGAGCGGGTAGGTCGCACCGGCACTGGGGGCGGCCCGCATCCGGACGCCGCTTCGCACGTGCGTAATTCCCTGGGCTGCCCAGAGGAGTTGCGAGACGTCCTCGAGTGTAACCGGGTCACTCGCGAACGTGCGGCGACTGGCACGCGTCGCGATCGCGCGTTCGACGCTCAGTTGACCGTCGGGGTCCGGCTCCGGGAGCTCGATCGTATCCATGCTCGTCCCCCGATGGGATCGCCACGCGGAAAGTACCACTACCCGGGCGCGGAGGGCGAGAGCAGCGCGTCGCTCTCGAGTACGCACGGTGGCCGGAGTCCAGCACAGTCGATCGAGCACACACTAGTCGTGGTCGGTCGTACTCAGGGGGTCCTCAGACTCGACCCTCTGATTCGACAAAACAAGCGTATCCGTGGAGAAAAGAAGGGCAGTATCCCCGGTACAGATCAGTTGCTCGAGAGGTCTCGAACGGTCCGGTTGATCTCCTGGACTTTCGAGACCTGTTCTTCGTTCGCACTCGCGACCGATTCGATCTCGGTGGCGATCGTTTCGGCCTCCTCGACGAGTTCGTCGATCATACTCGCAACTTCTTCGGTGCTGGCCGCCTGGTCGTCGGTCGCCTCCGAGACGTCCCGGATGCCCCGCGAGGCTTCCTGGACCGACTGGGCGATCTCCTGAAGCGTGTCCATCGCGTCGTCGACTTTCTCGATGCCCCGGTCGACTTCGTGGGTCGTCTCCTCGAGGCTCTCGACGGTATCGGAGGTGACGGCTTTGATCTCTTCGACCATCGCCTCGATCTCGCTGGCGTGTGACTGGGAGTCTTCGGCGAGCGACTTGACCTCGTTGGCGACGACGGCGAAGCCGTCGCCCGCCTCGCCGGCCGTTGCCGCCTCGATCGAGGCGTTGAGCGCGAGCAGGTTCGTCTGGTCAGCGATGTTGTTGATGATGTCGACGATCTCGTCGATCTCGTCGATGCGGTTCTCGAGCTGCCCGATGTCGCTGACGACTTCCTGTGTGGAATCGTCGACCTGTTCGATCGCGTCGATCGCATCGGTCGCGGCATCGCGTCCCTCCTCGGAGAGTTGCTCGGCTCGTTCGCTCGTCGCGGCGACTTCCTCGGCAGTCGAGGCGATTTCTTCGACGGAGGCCGACATGCCGGCGACCTCGCTCGCGACGTCGTCCATCGAGGACGCCTGTTGCTGGGAGAGGTCGCTGATGTGTTCGGCGCTCCTGGCAGCGCTGTCGGCAGTCTCCAGCACGTCCTCGACGGCGGCCTCGACGTTCTCCGTGATGGATCGCCGTTGCTCGAGCTGGTTGGCGTAGTTGCCGACGAACGTTACCAGCGTCTCGAGCAGGCCCTGTTCTTCCGTGAGCCAGGGGCCGTCGTCCTCCGCGGGTCGGCGCTCGGTGTAGACGACCTCGATCCCGACGGTCGTTCCGGCGTCGGTGGTGATCTCGGTCGTCAACGGGTGTGCAGTCCGCTCGAAGCCGGACGATTCGGCGACGAGATCGCCGACGCTAATCCGCGCTTCGGTCACGTCGGGGTACTGAAACCACTCCGGGAGTTCGGCGGCGTAGGTCCGGACGGGTCGATCGATCGGGCCGTCGACCTCACCGAACAGCTCGTTCGCCCGCTGGATCGCCTCGAGTTCTTTCGTCCGTTCCTGGAGTTCCACTTTGGCTTGGACTTCGGAGAGCGCAGTGACGTCATCGTGCAACTGAAAATGATCGGATGGCAGGTGGGACCGTTCTGACTCGGCCATAACTGTACAATCCTATACCATACATATCACGCTGGCGGCCGATTCTCGAGCCCGCCCGGCTGTCGACCTCTCGAACACCTGCAGTTTTCGATCCGACCTCGAGCATCCAGCCTCACCCCCGTCTCACGCTCGGCTCGTCGTCGAACGGTCGGCCTGCTCGAGGGCCACTGGAAACGATCCTCCCGACCGTTCGAGACTCGCCGTTCGGGGCTGTCGCTGGAGACGGACGATCGGTGCCGAAAAAGCATCGTCTCCCGGATACGAGGATATCGCGAGACTGGACCGGGAAGGGTGGCGACGGGCCAGCGAGCCGTCGGAGACGGCGCCCGTCCCGAACGCGTGTGTCGATTACTCGAGGTCGAAGCGGTCGAGCGTCATCACTTTGCTCCACGCGTCGACGAAGTCCTCGACGAGCTTCTCCTCGCCGTCCTCGGCGCCGTAGACTTCCGCGAGGGCGCGAAGTCGGGAGTTCGACCCGAAGACGAGGTCGACGCGGGAGGCCGTCCACTCGACGTCACCCGTCTCGCGGTCGATTAGCTCGAAGACCAGTTCGTCCTCGTCGGCTGCCTCCCACTCGTAGCCCATGTCGAGTACGACCTCGAAGAAGTCGTTGTTCAGCGTCTCGGGCTCGTCGGTGAAGACGCCGAGGTCCGAGTTCTGGTAGTTGGCGTCCAGTGCGCGCATGCCGCCAACCAGGGCCGTCATCTCCGGCGCCGAAAGCGTCAGGAGGTCGGCCTTGTCGACCAGCAGCTCCTCTGCCGAGCGGTCCATCACGTCACCCTCGGTGTAGTAGTTGCGGAAGCCGTCGGCGTCGGGCTCGAGCCACTCGAAGGACTCGACGTCGGTCTGTTCGGCCGTCGCGTCGGTCCGACCGGGCTCGAACGGCACCTCGACGTCGTAGCCGGCGTCCGCGGCTGCCTGCTCGACGGCGGCGTTGCCACCCAGCACGATCAGGTCAGCCAGCGAGACCCGCACGTCGTCGGATCGTGCGCTGTTGAACTCGTCCTGGATCTCCTCGAGGACCGTCAGCACGGTCGCCAGCTCTTCGGGCTCGTTGACCTCCCAGTTCTTCTGGGGTTCGAGTCGGATGCGTGCGCCGTTTGCACCGCCACGTTTGTCGCTGTCGCGGTAGGTCGACGCCGACGCCCAGGCGGTCTTGACCAGCTGGGAGACCGACAGTTCCGACTCGAGGATCTCTTCTTTGAGCTCGGCGGCCTCCGCCTCGCCGATCATTTCGTAGTCGGCGTCGGGGATGGGATCCTGCCAGAGGAACTCTTCGTCGGGAACCTCGGGACCGAGGTAGCGCTCCGTCGGGCCCATGTCACGGTGGATGAGCTTGAACCAGGCCTTCGCGAAGGCTTCCTCGAGTTCCTCCGGGTTCTCGTAGAAGTGCTTCGAGATCTCACGGTAGTCCGGATCCGCCTTGAGAGCGATGTCCGTCGTGAGCATCATCGGCGTCTGGCTGCCCTCGGGGTCGTGGGCGGCCGGCGCAGCGTCCTGTGCCTCCTCGTCGACCGGCGTCCACTGGTAGGCGCCGGCGGGGCTCTCGTCGAGTTCGTACTCGTACTCGAAGAGGTTCTCGAAGAACTCGTGGTTCCACTCGATCGGCGACTGGGTCCACGGGCCCTCGAGCCCGCTGGTGATCGTGTCGTCGCCCTTGCCGGTGCCGTAGTCGCTGTCCCAGCCCAGTCCCTGCATGTCGATGGGGGCCTCTTCTGGATCCGGGCCGAGGTGGTCGTCAGGGGCAGCGCCGTGGACTTTCCCGAACTCGTGTCCACCGGCGATGAGCGCGACCGTCTCCTCGTCGTTCATCGCCATGCGGTCGAACGACTGTCGGATGTATTTGGCCGACTCCTCCGGATCGGGGTTCCCGTCCGGCCCCTCGGGGTTCACGTAGATGAGACCCATGTGGTCGGCGGCGAGGTCGCCCTCGAGGGTTCCCTCCTCGTCGTGGCGCTCGGAGCCGAGCATTTCCTCTTCGGGACCCCAATCGACGCCCTCGTCGGGCTCGAAAGCGTCCTCGCGCCCGCCAGCGAAGCCGTACGTCTCGAAGCCCATCGACTCGAGGGCGACGTTGCCGGACAGGACCAGCAGGTCGGCCCACGAGAGGCTGCGGCCGTACTTCTGCTTGACCGGCCAGAGGACACGGCGTGCCTTGTCGAGGTTGACGTTGTCCGGCCAGGCGCTGAGGGGGGCAAAGCGCTGTCGGCCGCCGCCGGCGCCGCCGCGGCCGTCGGTAGTTCGGTACGTGCCCGCGCTGTGCCACGCCATCCGGATGATAAGCGGCCCGTAGTGGCCGTAGTCGGCCGGCCACCAGTCCTGGGACGTCTTCAGTACCTCTTCGATGTCCGCTTTGACCTCGTCGAGGTCGAGCTTCTCGAACTCCTCGGCGTAATCGAACTCCTCGCCCGTGGGATCGACCGGGCGTGCGTTCTGATCGAGGATTTTAAGATTCAACTGTTCTGGCCACCAGTCTTGATTGGATCCAGTCATCATGAGACACTTGCGGCTTTCGCATAATAAGATTGTCTATCTCAGAAAGGAAGTATTCGTACAACACAAGCAATCCATCCGATTTATGAACTTTTGTTAGGGGTATATTTGCACCGTCTATTTACCACGACAGAATGACTCAGCCGGTCGATAGTGGCCACTGAACGTCATTCTACACCTGATCGGGAACATCTGCCCGGCGGTTCCCACCGTGGGCGCCGGAAACCGACCGGTTCGTAACCCAATTCAGCTGCCACGGGGTCGGCGGACGAAACGGCCGCCGATCGGTCGCCAGCGGCTCAGCCAGACGCCTGCGTCGACGGTTCGCTATCGGTGTTTGACGTCCGGTCGGCGGCTGTTAGCGTCACAGTGGTCGACTCGTCAACGCGGACGAGGTACCCACAGTACGGAAACTCGACCGTCAGCGATCCCGTCGCGGATTCGACGAGCGAATCGAGCGCACCCGGGTCGACGGCCTCGTACAGTGGTGGCCCGAGGGCGGTCGGGTCGACGTCTTCGGCTGCTGCAACGGTCTCTACGACGGCCTGGCTCGCGGCCTGGTCCATCCCCATGGTAGGCAGGGACGAACGTCACTCTTTTAAAAGTGTGTTCGACTCTCAATCCGTGAAAACGGCCCACGACGACCGAACGGCCCGCTCGAGCCCCCGACTACGATCCATGGCACTCGCGACCGCGGAACGGAGGACACCGGACTGCGCTCGTCGACGTCGGGCCTTTCGACAATTCTCAGTTTCGAATAACGTACTAGAGTACTTACTCGTTCAGTGGCCCGACCACCGAACGTGGCACGCCCAAACCTCTATTGAAGTCCATCAACGGGCCGCCACGCCCATCACCCACCCTGCACTCTCTTTCCAGCACGAACGGTACCGTCTCCGACAGCGCTATTGGCACCTCATGCTCGTGAGCGGTTGCCATACTCGAGGAACGAATCCGACAGCCGGAGCGGTCTGCCGTACCGGGTGACCGCCACACCCACAGGACAGACGCGGTTGTCACAGAACTGTCGGACAGCGGGCCCTACGACCGCTGGAGTCGCTGTGAGGTCGAGTGGACACCGACCCAGGGCGGTCGGTCCCTGCCGGCCACGCGCGTGGCCAGGATGGCCTGCCACGACGGGAGTAGAAACCGTTTGGGTCTTCCGCAGAACGTGATTGTGACCGTGAAATTCTCCACGAGGTGGACGAAACCCGACTACTGCACGTCCTCGAGTGTCACGAACGCGTCCCCACTGGCGGCGATCCACTCGTTTTCCGCCGTCTCGTCGTTGGTGTAGATAGCCAGTTCGTCCGGCGCGTCGTCGTTCTCGATGACCACGGAGCCGAGTCGGAACGGTGGCCG
Organism: Natrialbaceae archaeon B1-Br10_E2g2; assembly: GCA_001563805.1. Lineage (GTDB taxonomy): Archaea > Halobacteriota > Halobacteria > Halobacteriales > Natrialbaceae > Natrarchaeobaculum. The sequence continues at coordinate 29,262 of LKMK01000002.1, read as the reverse complement.
GTCCTCGAGTGGCGGTGACGGTGCGCTTCCCCAGTCGAACTGGTCCCCCTTGGGCATACGAGTGGCTGAGGAGTAGAATACAATCTTTCTTTTGGCCCACTCGCTATCAGGTCAGGCCACGCTGTCGGGTCCGCCAGCCGAGCCCGCAACCTCGTCGGCGGTATCCGGGTGCGACCGTGATGCCTGTCCCACGGTCCCGTCGATCAGTCCTGACGGCGTGGCGGAACCTGTCGTCGGACTTTAGTGTATTTTATAATAAGCCATTAACAATGGAACGACGAAGGACGACCCACTCGAGAGTATGCACCCACAACACGAACTAGCGAACTACGTCGGCAGCGACGCCCAGTCCAGAGACGCGGTTTCGGAGTTCTTCGCCCAGTTCGTGGAAGGCATCGGGGTCGGAGTCAGTGCAACCGGCGCCCACGGGAAGTTCATCTACGTGAACGACCACTACGCAGGACTGCTGGGGCGGACGAAAGCGGACCTCGTCGGTCGTGATGTCGGCGTAATCAACCCCAGGTTCGATCAATCACGGTTCGACGAGTACTGGGACTCGTTTTCGATGCACGAAACGCGCGTCGCAGAGACGGTCCACCGGACCGCATCCGGCGAGGAGCTACCGGTCAAGACGCACGTGACGCGGGTCGAAGTCGACGGTGAGCCGGTGAACGTCGGGACGATTCAGGACATCTCCGAACTGGAGCGACGGCGCGAACAGCTGAACGTCCTCCGTCGCGTGCTCCGACACGACCTCCGAAACCGGCTCAACGTCGTCTCCGGATACGTCGACCTGATCGAGTTCGAACTCGAGACGACCGACGAGGTCGAGGACCACTTCGCGCAGATCCAGACGGAGATCGACCACCTGCTCGCGACCTCGGAGAACTCGCGGCGTCTCGAGAAGCTGATCGACGAGCCCACGAACGGCACGGACCACCGGACGAACGTGGTCCGGCTGGACCTCCTGCTCGAGGAAGCCATCGCGAGAGTACGATCGAAGTTTCCGGCGGTCGAGGTCGACGCTCCGGATCCGGGCCCGGTTCGCGTACGCATCGCCGAATACTTCGGCCAGGCGATCACGCACGTCCTCTCGAACGCGATTATCCACAACGATACCGACCGGCCGCGTATCGAACTCGGCGTAACCATCGATGACGGGCAGGCTCTCCTCTCGATCGCCGACAACGGACCCGGCATTTCGGACGCGCGAAAGGATCTCGTCTTCGGACGCGAAGAGACCGATCAGCTCCACCACGGCAACGGGTTCGGGCTCTTCTTCGTGGAGAACGTCGTCGAAGAGAGCGGCGGCGAGATCTGGATCGAGGACAACGAACCGACTGGAGCGGTCTTCAACATCGCCCTCGATCTCGAGCCCCGCGAGCACGTCGGTCGGGCGGACGGTATGTAGGATAAACAATTATTATATAGGATGGTTCCAAACACACGGCTGGTCTGTCGCTCCCGTCGACAGATCACGGTGCCCAGCCGACTCTGGGCGTAGCCCGGGCACACGCCTGTGCATGATACACTGGGGCTTTGTTCCCCAGCTTCCGGGTCAACCGCTCTCGCATGCCCCGGGGCTTGATCCCGAGGCGATTCACGAGAGTCGACCGAAGTCACCGTCGCCGCAGGTACAGTCCGCGGAGACGCCGATGGGCCGGATCGTCCCGTCGGAGAGTTGTTCGGAGACGAACACGGAGTCACACGACCGACATTTGGCGACCACTTTCGACTTCGACTGGGCCTTACTCATTGACGATAGGTATGGCCGAGGCGGGTATTACGGTTGTTCCAATCCCCTTTGGGACCAGGAGTAGCTGACAGGTTCAACGCGACGCGTTCGACCCCCTACCAATCACGACGACGCGATGGGCTTGATGAGGACGACGGCCTCGCCGTCGATCACCGTCTCCTCGTCGTCGCCGCTGGTGACGGTCGTGCGAAGCCGATATCGGCCGTCGCCGAGTTCCTCGGCGATCTCACAGTGTGCGGTCACCTCGTCGTCGACCTCGACCGGGGCGTGGAACTCGAGGTCCTGTGAGAGATAAACCGTCAGTCCGGGGAACCTGGCGAGGGCGGCGCTGATCGTTCCCGCGACGAGGGTGCCGTGGGCGATGCGGTCGCCGAAGCGGGTGTCCGCGGCGAACTCCGGTTCCAGATGGAGTCGGTTCGTATCGCCCGAGACCTGTGCAAAAGCGGAAACGTCGGCGTCTCGGATCGGCTTCGTGAACCGGACGTGGTCCCCGACCTCGAGTTCGTCGTACTCGTCGGTCGACCGCTCCATGGCCCAGGCGTCGTCGCTGAAGGCGAGTTCGTCCACTGGTGGATCGGTCGCGGACGACGCGTCGTCGGCCTCGGGTGACGACTCACTCGAGTCGGTAAACCCCATTGCCGCGAGGATGGCGTTGTTCGCTTCGACGTAGCTGTTGACGACGTGTCTCGAGACTGCCGACCAGTTCGCCCCTGACGGGGCCTCTACACCGTTCGACTCCGGAGTTTTACTGCTCATGTGTTGAGTGACGAAGGCGGGTACTACGCATGGGTTGGGTGATGGACGGGGAGCTGATTCGCGAACGCTACGAGGGTCTAGTGTGTCCCGTCTCTTTGAATTATCTCCAACGTGTATAGGCCCGCTATCGCGTACAGTCACGGCCTGCAGAACGAGTGAAACGCCGACGGGCCAGGCGCCGGCTCAGGTCGGCTCCTGACCGCTACGCGGCGCCGATCCGTTCGAGGAACGCCCCGGTCGCGTCGTTGAACGCCAGCGGCCGGTCCTGGTTGACGAGGTGGCCGGCGTCCTCGAAGGTGAACAGCTGGCCATCGTCGACTTCCGAGACGATCGCTTCGCCCTGCCCTTTGACGAGCGGGGCTTCCTGTTCGCCGTGGACGACGAGCGTCGGCGTCGACACGCCGGTGAGTTCCGGCGGCTCGTACCGGAACAGCGCCCCGAAGATCTTCCGAAACTCGGACCGAGAGACGTCGTCGACGGCCTCGAGCGCCTGTGTCCGGACGGCCGGATCGACCGAGAGCCACTGTTCGCCGGTCGTCCCCTGGATCGAAAGCAGCATCGAGCGGAACGTCGTCCGCGGCCCGGTCAGTGACAGCGTCGTCGTGAGCGCTGGCGTCGGAGAGAGAAACGGTTTCACTCCACTCGGGAGATCGACCGGCGGCATCGACCGTACCGCCCCGGCGAGAACCGCTCCCGTCGCCCGGTCGGGATAGCGGTGGAGGTACTCCTGGACGACCATCGACCCTAGCGAGAGCCCACAGAGGGTCGGCTGCTCGATCTCGAGGTGGAACAGCAAGCGCTCTAAGTCGTCGGTGAAGAGATCGATCGTGTACTGGCTCGCGTCGGTCGGGCCGGTCCGTCCGTGCCCGCGAACGTCGAGCGTGATGACCTGGTAGTCGTCGGCGAAGTGCTCGACCTGTGGCTGCCAGGCCTGTCCGTTCATCCAGCCACCGTGAACGAAGACGAGCGGCGGTCCCTCGCCGGTTCGTTCGTACCAGAGGGTGCCGTCCGCCAGCGGGAGTTCTGCCATGAACCGTTGTGCGGGCGCCGCGCATATAGGTTGGCTGGTTGCGGTACCCACGGCGAGAAGCCGGCCGATCGGCACTTCCGACCGGCGCTTCGATCGAACGTGCACGTGTGCCACCGCCACCGACGCTTTCAAGTCGGGGTGTGCGAACAGGGCATCAATGAACGGATTCGTACTCGGCGGGGTCAGTTCCGGCGTCGGAAAGACCGTCGCGACGCTAGCGATCGTACAGGCGCTCGAGGACGCCGGGTACGACGTCCAGCCCGCCAAGGCAGGTCCCGACTTCATCGACCCGAGCCACCACGAGGCGATCGCCGGCCGACCGTCACGGACGCTCGACCTGTGGCTCTGTGGCGACGACGGCGTACGACGCAACTACGCCCGCGGCGAGGGCGACGTCTGCGTCGTCGAAGGCGTGATGGGACTGTACGACGGCGACGGCTCGAGCACGGCGATGGTCGCCGAGGCGCTCGATCTGCCGGTGGTGCTCGTCGTCGACGCCAAGGCAGGTATGGAGAGCGTGGCGGCGACGGCACTCGGTTTCCAGCAGTACGCCGAGGAGATCGACCGCGATATCGAGGTCGCCGGCATCGTCGCCCAGCGCGCCCACGGCGGTCGCCACGAGCAGGGCATCCGCGACGCCCTCCCCGAGGACCTCGAGTTCTTCGGACGGATCCCGCCGAACCCCGACCTCGAGATCCCCGATCGGCACCTCGGCCTCCACATGGGCGAAGAGGCGACGCTCCCCACGGAAGCGCTCCGTGAGGCTGCTGAAACGCTCGAGGCCGACCGGCTGGGCGACATCGCACGCGAACCGCCGGGGCTGTCGTCGGCCGAACCGGAACCAGCGGAGCCGGTCGGGGCCCGGATCGCGGTCGCCAGCGACGCCGCGTTCTGCTTTCGGTATCCGTCGACGATCGAACGGTTCGACCAACGGGCCGATCTCGTCACGTTTTCGCCCGTCGCGGGCGATCCCGTGCCCGACTGCGACGGCGTCTACCTCCCCGGTGGCTACCCGGAACTGCACGTTGCCGAGCTCGCGGCCGCCGGCACGCTCGCGGAACTCGGCGACCGCGCGAGCGAGGGCCTCCCCGTCCTGGGCGAGTGTGGCGGTCTGATGGCGATGAGTCAGTCGCTGACGACCGCCGACGGCGAAGGCGCCGAGATGGCGGGCATCCTCCCGGCGGACGTGACCATGCACGACCGCTACCAGGCGCTCGACCACGTCGAACTCGAGGCCCTCGAGGACGGGCTGACGGCCGACGCCGGCGGCCGGATCCGGGGCCACGAGTTCCACTACTCGAGCGCCGACGTCGACGGCGACGCCCGCTTCGCCTTCGAGACGGTCCGCGGCGACGGCATCGACGGCGACCACGACGGCCTGCTCGAGTACGATGCGATGGGGACCTACGTCCACGTCCACGCCGAAAGCGGCGCGTTCGATCGGTTCCTCGAGTCGGTCTCCCGGTGAGGCAGTCGGTCCGGCGACGAACACAACGTCGGTTGTGCTACTCCAAACAAAATTGTTTTACTACCGGCCGCTGTTGAGCCGGGTAATGTCTCCCATCGCGCTACCATACGACGCGAAGGCCGGACCGACGAAACCGGAGGTCCGGGCGGTCGTCCAGTCGAAACTCGCACTGACGGCTGACGACTACTTCGTGGAGGTCGGCTCCTGTACGGGGGCCGTCACCATCGAGGCCGCCCAACGAGCCGGCCGCGTGACCGCCGTAGAGCGCAAGCCAGAGCGCCTCGAGACGACCGAAAAGAACCTCGCGGCCAACGAGGGGACGATCCGGGCCGACGTCGAGGTGCGAAACGCCGAGGCACCCGCGGGACTGCCCGACGACGCCGACGCGCTCTTTCTCGGCGGCAGTCGGAACTTCGAGGGCGTCCTCGACCACGCCGTCGAAACTGGCGTCGACCGGATCGTGATGAACGTCTCCCGGCTCGAGGTCGCCGGGAAGGCGGCCGAGGCGTTCCGCGAGCGCGACATTCTCGAGGAGGTCGTCCAGTTCCAGGTGAGCCACGGCTACGAACTCGCCGGGGCGACGAGTTTCGATTCGGACAACCCGGTCTACATGCTGGTCGGGAGCGCAGGCGGCGACGATCGACCCACCGCCACCGACGGCGGGGAGGTGACACGGTGACGCTCTACGGCGTGGGACTCGGCCCCGGGGAGGCCGACCTCGTGACGGTCCGCGGGAAGTGCGTCCTCGAGGACGCCGACGTGGTCTACTCGCCCGGCCGACTCTCGCGGTCAGTGGCGCTCGAACACGTCGACGAGTCGAAGATCGGCGACCTCGAGTTCCCGATGACGAGAGACGAAGAGAAACTTCGCGCGGCCTGGAAAGAGGCCGCTGCCGAGGTCGCCCCACGCGCGAACGCGGGCGACGTGGCGTTCGTGACGCTCGGCGATCCGAACGTCTACTCGACGTTCGGCCACCTCCGGCGGACGCTCGCGGCGTTCCACCCGGACGTGGACCTCGAGATCGTCCCGGGCGTAAGCGCGATGACGGCGTTCGCGACGGCACTCGGGGTCGAGATCGAAGCCGGGGCAGGGCTCGCGCTTCGCGAGGCTGCCGGCGGTGCCAGCCCGACGGGACCCGATCGGATGATCCTCTTCAAGGTCACCGACGCGCCGACCACCCACGAGGGACTCGTCGAGGCCGGCTACGACGTTCGCTACGGCAGACGACTGTTCATGGAACAGGGTGAGACGATCATCACGGACGATCCTGCGGACCTGGCCGAACGCGATTACTACACGCTCGCCTACGCCGAGAAAGCGGACCTCGAGATCGAATCCGCGACGGCAGCGTTCCAGGCCGACGCCGACGCTGACGAGTCGACGCCGGGAGAAGGCCCGGTCGCCGACGGCAGTGGGCGTCCGATGGAGTCGGGGTCGTCACCGGAACCGACAGACGGCGGCAAGCTACTCGATCTCGAGCGTGCAGAGGGCTGTGAACACGGCGACTGTGGAGGCCACCGATGACGAGCAACACCGACGCGAAGACGAACCCTGAACCGGACGCAGAGCGTGACGAACGTGTACAACAGCGCGATCCCCAGGCGGCGATCGACGCCCAGAGCGAGCATCGCCGTGCAGAACTCGACGAGCGGATCTTCGAGCACAGTGCCGGCGACCAGCAAGAGGGCGTCCCGTTCGTCGGTGCGGGTCCCGGCGATCCGCGGCTGTTGACCGTCGCCGGCAAGGAACTACTCGAGGCGGCGGATCTCGTCGTCCACGCCGGTTCGCTGGTCAACAGCGAACTGCTCGATGCCTACTGTGCACAGGCCGACCTCGTGAACTCGGTGGGCAAAGACCTCGAGGAGCTAATCCCGCTGATGCGCGACGCGTACGAGGACGGCGAAACCGTGGTCAGGCTCCACAGTGGCGACCCCGCCATCTACGGCGCGGCGCTCGAGCAAATGGACGCGCTCGAGCACGAGGGCGTCCCGACGTACTTCGTCCCGGGCGTCACCTCGGCGTTCGCCGCCAGCGCGACGCTTCGCACCCAGCTGACGCTGAACGAGGTCGCAAACCACGTTGCGATCACCCGCCCGCAGGGAAAGACGCTGACCGAGGACGAAGACCACATCTCCGAGTTCGTCGGGATGGGCGACGTCACGACCTGCATCTACCTCGGGACCCACGCCGTTCGGGACACGATGGGTCGATTGCTCGAGGACGGCCACGACCCAGAGACACCGGTCGCGGTCGTCTATCACGCCTCCTGGCCGGACGAGGACGTAATCGTCGGGACGATCGAGACCATCGCCGACCAGGTCGAGGACGCCGGCTATCGCGCGTCCGCGCTGGTACTCATCGGTGACGCCGTGACGGGTGCGGGCTACGAGCGGTCGTTCCTCTACGGCGACTGGGCCAATCGCGGCTCGGAGCGCACGTCGGACTGATCGGCGCTCGAATCGACTCCGTTTTGCGTTCGTAATTCGCGACCGGACGAGGGTTCAAAAGGGATGACGGAGCCAGAAGTGGTATGATCGCTATCGCTGGCTCCAAGGGCGGCTGTGGCACGTCCACCGTCACCCTCGGACTGGCCGAGGCGTTCGCCCGGGCCGACACCCCGGCGATCGCCGTCGACGCGGACAGACAGTTGCCGAACCTGCACGTCATGACCGACCTCGAGCGGCGCCCGACGGTCGCGGACCTCGACCGGGCTACCGAGATAACCGAGGTCGCACAGCAACTCCCTCGCGAATCGAACGTCGGGATCGTTCCGGCGGCGACGTCGACACAGCGGTTCGAGTTCGACGGTTTCGGCGAGCACGCCGTCGAGGGACACCAGCTACTGATCGACTGTCCCTCGGGAGCCGGACCGGACGTCGTGGAGCCGCTCGGGCAGGCCGACGGCGCGATCGTCGTTGCCTCGAACACCGACCGAAGCCTCGGGGCCGCCGAAACGACGATCGAGATGGCCCGTCGCCTCGGCGTCCCCATCTACGGTGCCGTTCTCAACAGGTGTACAGCAGTTCCCGACGCCGTGAGTCGCTGGAACGGCGTTCCGATTCTGGGGTGTGTCCCCCAGCACCCCTCGCCGCTGCTGAACGACGAGGTCAGGACGGCGTTCGACGAGATCGTCGAGACCCTCGCCTCCCAGCCACCGGCGGATCGAACGCCCCCGGAGACCGCCGGCGAGACGCTCCCGACCGGAACGGTCGAACTCGACGCCCGACTCGGCGGCGGACTCGAGCCGGGATCGGTCGTCGCCCTCGTCGCACCTCCAGCGAGTCAGGCGGAGCACCTCCTCTACCGGGCGAGCACCGTCCGCGGGACGCTCTATCTCTCGACCGACCGGTCCCGGGACGCCGTCCGTCGCGCCATCGAGTCCGCCTCGAGCGGTGGGGCGCCCCCCACGATCCGTCACGTCGGCGGCGAGGACGCACTCGAGGCGGCGCGCTCGCTCGTCGAAAAGCTCCCCGACGCCGCGAACCTGATCGTCGATCCGATCGACACGCTCGAACGTCGCGACCGACGCGCGTACGTCTCGTTTCTCGACACACTACAGGAACGGATCGCCGAGACCGACGGGCTGGCGATCCTCTCCTGTTTCGACGACCCGCCCGCGAACCGGGCCGCGACGCTCCGGGCCGCCGACGTGGTGTTGGAACTCGAGACCGTCGCGGGAGGCCCCGACGCCGACGTCGACCACTATCTCTCGATACCGAAGTATCGGGCGGACGCCGGGTTCGGCGAGACGATCCCGCTCGGCTTCGAGGGCGACGATCGCGCGGGACCGATCGAGCCGCCGGCCCGACTCGAGTGAGGTGTGACCGATGGACGGACTCCCCTCCGAATCGCTGATCGGGATCGCCTACGGGCTCCTGTTCGGGTTCGGTCCGGCACTCGTGGCCGGACTCGCCGCCGTCGGAGTCGGAATCGCTCGCGATCGGTCGTTCTCGCCGATCGTCGGTGCCGTCGTCGTTGTCCCGGCAACGGTCGCAAGCGGCGCCCTCGCGGGAGTCTTCGATCCGGGCGCCACACTCGCCCACGGCCAGCGAATCGCGGTCGCCGGGACCGTCGCCTGCGTGCTCGGCGCCGTCACGACGAGCCAGGGGGCCCGTATCGCCACCGAACTCCCGCGGAATCAGACGTTTCCGCTCGTCAGAGGGAAGTCGCTCTCCGCCGAGGCGATCGACGCCGTCGACGCAGCGGGTCACGTGACGATCCGATCGACCGGCCCGATCCGCGAGTTCGACGGCTATCCACCACTCTCTCCGGCGGTACGGACGGCCCTCGAGGAGGGGCGCTGGCGGTTCCCGGCCGATCTCCAGCTCGCCGAACTCGAGCGACGGCTCGAACGTCGACTCCGAACGGAGTACGGGCTCGCGAGGGTGGAGTGTTCGATCGACGGCCGCGGCCGGACGACGATCACCGCCGCCCCGCCCGAGAAGGGAGTCGCGACGTCGCTCGCGGCGGGTACCCGGGCCGTGACGATCGGAGGACTGCTTCCCTCGGGGATCGAGCCGGGCGACGACGTCGTGATCGACACGGACACGGCGGTCGTCCACGGGACGGTGCTCGCCGTCGATGACGGGTCGGGGACCGCTGAGCCGATTGCGGTGGCGGACCCTCCCACTTCGCACGAGCACCGGATCGCAACCGCCGGCTTCGACGGGGGCGGTGGCCGACTCACGGTCGCCGTCGAGACGACCGACGCCGGGGCGCTCCTCGAGGCCTCGCGACCCCGGATTGCGGTCCGACCGAGCGGCGAGAATCGCGAGTTCGAGGCCGCGGCGTTGCTCGAGGAGGCCGGCCGGCCAGTGAGCGAGGTGGGACTCGGTGACTGCAGCCCGGACCCGGACTGGACGCTTGGCGTTCGTCGCGACGGGGAGTGGCTGTTCGACGGCGACGTTCCGGACGACGCCGACAGGGCGTTCGTCGCGGGCGGTCCGCCGGAGGTGAACGAGCGATGATCGAGGTCGCTGCGTTCGTCGACCTCCTCCGTGTGACGGCGATCGCCGTGGTCGGAACCGGACTGCTCGCCGCGCTCGTCGGACTTCTCACGGCGGCGAGTTACCGGTGGGCGACGACGCGGGCGCCGCCGGCCGGCGTCGCGACGGTGGTCGGTCTGTCGACGGTCGCCGGCTATCTGAGCTACAGACTGCTCGGGTCCCGGGCGTTCTTCGAGGCCGTCCCACTCGACCACCAGTTCAGTGCCGGATTCGTGGTCGCGACCGTCCTGGTCGGTGGAACCGCCGCCACCGCGGGTGGGCGACTCGGCGACCGGATCGCCTGCGAGGTCGCAGACATTTCGCGGATCGGCGCCGACGGTGAGGCAGCCGCGAGCGTGCGTGCGGCACGCCTCGCCGTCGCCGTCGAACTGCCCGACGTGATCGACCACGCGGACGGCTACCGACCGGTCGATCCCGCCGTCTGTCGGGCGATCGCCGGCGCGACGGTCCGGCTGCCACACGGATTGACGGCCGAGCAGCGCCGCCAGCGCCTCGAGCGCCACCTCGAGTGCGAGTACGGCCTCGGATATGCAGCCGTGACGTTGGCGGACGACGGCAGTGTCGAACGCGTCCTCGTCGGACAGCAGACGTCGGGGCTCGGTTCGATGCTCTCCTCCGGGACCGCCGCCGTCGCGATCCGGGCCGACTGCGCTCCCGACGCCAGTCTCGGCGATCCGATCGAGATCTGGTCGACCGGCGACCGACCGCGACTGGTCGCGACGGGGCGACTCCGGACGACCGCCGAGTCGGTCGCGACCGTCATCGTCGATCGAGATCTCGCGGAACTCCTCGTGCCTGACGAGCGGTACCGAGTCGTCACCAGACCGGACGAGCCGACCGACGGCTACGAGTTCGCCTCGACGCTCCGAACGGCCGACGAGACGGTCGTCACCCTGACGGTCGACCCGGAGGGCCCACTCGCCGGCGAGTTCGTCGGCTGGCTTCCCGGCCGCGTCCTCCTGGTCGACCGCGACGGCGAGTTACACTCGTTGCCCGCCGACAACGAGACGCTGCAGGCCGGCGACGAGCTGTGGATACTTGCCCGGTCGGAGGACCTGACCGACGTCGACCTCACCAGCGATTCACCCTGACATGACTCGATCAGTAACTCACCCCTCGAAACCGTCCGTATCAGCATGGTAACACTCGAATCGACTGCCGAGCGCTCGAGCGGCGTCACGTTAGTCCGGGTCCGACTCACGAACACTCGCTCGACCGTCCAGACGGTCCGGCTTCGAAATCTGCTGGCGGGGCCGACCTGGCCGTCGCGACGCGACGGCGTCGTCGATCCACGGTGGGACGGCGACCGGTGGGCGGTGACGATTCGCCCGGGACGGAGCCGAGGTGTCGGCTTTGCGAGTCCGTCCCCGCCGACCGATCCGCCAGTCGAGGTCGTCTCGGCTGAGCGCTACGATGGGACGGACCCTGCTCGCTCCGCGGCGGGGGTCCTCGCCGACCTCGACGGTTGGCGCCCGACGAACGAGCTGGTCGGTCGGGAACCATGATCGTCGCCGTCGCCGGCGGGAAAGGGGGCGTCGGTACGTCGACCACCGCGTGGAACCTCGCGTCAGAACTCGAGGCCGTCGCCGTCGACGCCGACCTGACCGGTCCGGATCTCCCATCTGGGACCGGACCGACCCTCCACGACGTCCTCGCCGACCGGGCCGATCCGACGGACGCGATCGAAACCGTCGGCGGCGTCCGACTCCTCGCGTCCGGTCGGACGCTCGCTGGCGCTCGCGCGGCGGATCTAACGGCCGTCGATCGCGTCCTCGAGCGCGTCGAGCGCGAGTACGGACGTGTGGTCGTCGACTGTCGGGCGGGACTCGCCAGAGACGTCGGCGTCTTCCTCCGGAGCGCAGACCTCCTCGTGCTCGTAACGACGCCGACGAAACCGGCGGTGCTCGACGCGCTTCGGACGACCGAGCTGGCCGCCGAACTCGGAACGCCGGTTGCCGCCGCCGTGTTGAATCTGGCAGCCGGCGAGCGCCACGCGTCGCTTGCAGACCGATTGAGTCGGATCCTCGGCGTCGAGGTGACGATCGTCGAGCGCCAGTCAGCAGTCGTCGACGCACAGGCGGAGTGGACGCCGGTACGCGAGCACGCTCCCGACGCACAGGCCGTCGACGCCTTCCGATCGATCGCCGACCGACTCGTCGATTCGTACGATCGCCTCGAAGCCGGGTGTTCGATCGGCGCTTGCGTTCGCTGACCCGCTTTGCGTACCCGGAACACCTTTTGCCCTCACGGGAATCCTCTCCAGTATGATCGACGAGACGGTCGAGGAGATACAGGAGATGCAGACCCACAGCTCCTCGGTAGTCGCGGTGAACGCGACCCAGGCGCTAGAGGAGTTACTCGAGCGCGAGTTCGCGACGGCCGAAGAGTACGTTCGCGCCCTCGAGCAGAACGGATCGATGTTGCGACAGGCCAATCCGTCCCACGCCTCGTTACAGACCGCGGTACGGGAGGTGGTCGACGACGTCGTCGACGCAGAGCCCGAGACGGTTGCGGACGCGAAAGCGCTCACCAAGGAGAAGATCGACGCGGTCGTCTCGCGTGTCGATTCGGCGAAGACGCTGGCCGCCGAACACGCCGCGGCGTTCCTCGAAGACGGCGCGACGCTACTGACCCACGACTACTCCTCGACGGTGCTCGAGGCCCTCGAGCAGGCGACCGAGGCGGGCAAGCGGTTCGAGGTGTACGTGACGGAGGCTCGCCCGCGGTACATCGGCCGGAAGACGGCACGCTCGCTAGCGGAACTCGAGGGGGTCGAGACCACGCTCGTCACCGACAGTGCAAACGGCATCTACCTCGAGGAGTGTGACCGCGTCGTCGTCGGAATGGATTGCATCGTCGACGACGTCCTGTACAATCGGGTGGGGACGTTCCCGATCGCGGCTACGGCGTCCCACCTCGGGGTCCCCGTTACGGTGGTCGGTTCGGCCTCGAAGATCGTCAGCGAGGGCTTCGTCTTCCAGAACGAGTTTCGGTCGGGCAGCGAGGTGATGCCCGAACCCGCCGAGGGGTTCGACGTGGTCAACCCCGCCTACGACGCGACGCCGATCTCCCTGCTCGAGAGCGTCGTCACCGACGACGGTCGGATCGAGTTCTAACTCGTCCGCTGACGATTACGGCCGTTTCGACGGCCAGCCACCATTCTCGCCGGCGGCCTCTCACTCTCGTTCGCCGAACGTCCGCGGAGCGCCGTCGGTCGGCCGCGCCCACTCGACGGCGTTTCGAACGACGCGTCGGACGGCGTCGTGCTCGTAGATCGGATACGTCTCGTGGCCGGGCCGGAAGTAAAAGATGCGACCGCTGCCGCGTCGGTAGCAGCAGCCGCTGCGGAACACCTCGCCGCCTTCGAACCAGCTCACGAAGACCAGTCGGTCCGGCTCCGGCACGTCGAACGGTTCGCCGTACATCTCCGTCCGGGGCAGTTCGATGGACTCCTCGAGGCCGTCCGCGATCGGGTGACCCGGGTCGACGACCCAGAGCCGCTCGGTGGCGCCGTCTTCGCGGTACTGCAGGCTGCAGGTCGTTCCCATGAGCCGTTTGAACACTTTCGCGTAGTGACCCGAGTGGAGGACGATCAGTCCCATCCCCTCGAGGACGCGTTGGTGGACGCGATCGACGACCGACTCGGAGACCTCGTCGTGGGCCTCGTGGCCCCACCAGAGCAAGACGTCGGTCCGCTCGAGGACGTCCGCGGTGAGGCCGTGTTCGGGCTCGTCGAAGGTCGCGGTGGTGACGTCGTGGTCGTCGGCCAGCGCGTCCGCGAGCGTCTCGTGGATGCCGTCGGGGTAGACCGCTGTGACCGCCTCGTCTTCGCGTTCGTGTCGATACTCGTTCCAGATCGTTACGGTGGCCATCGTCGGGACGTCACCGCCCGTCGTCATAGCTCGGTCCGTCGTCTGACCCACCTGCACCCTCACAATAATACATTTATCTGGCATTTCCCCTGCCGATATTGAAATACATTCAGGCAAAAAAGATATACACGTTCACTGCATAGATTAATCGTTCACAACTCTTATTTCGGTCGCTCACCGGGTACCTACATGGACCCGTGCCCTCACACGCAACCGCCGGCGAAATCGCGACTTTCTCACCGTTCGTTCCGACAACTGACGACTAAATCGGGTGTTTCCCGATGACGGAGTCGGACGTCGACGTCGGTATCGGCATCGTCGGTCTCGGCGGCATGGGGCACCTCCACGCACGGAGTTTTCAGGAACTCGGCGCGCCCGTCGTCGCCGGTGCGGACCTGGTCGACGCCCAGCGACGGGCGTTCGCGGACGAGTTCGGCGCCCGGACCTACGAGACCCACGAGGGGCTCGTCGCCGACGACGGCGTCGACGGCGTCGTCGTCACGACGCCCAACCGGTTCCACGAACCGATCGCCGTCGACGCCCTCGAGGCCGGCCGCCACGTGCTCGTCGAGAAACCTCTCGCTCACTCACTCGAGAGCGCAGAGCGCATCGCGGCCGCGGCTGGCGCCTCCGAGGGCATCTGTATGGTCGGCTTCCACAACCGCCACGCGGCTTCGATGCGTCTCTTCGAAGAGCACCGCAGGCGTGGCCGGTTCGGCGAGCTCACGCACGTCGAGGCGAACTACGTCCGACGGCGAGGCGTCCCGGGCCCCGGATCGTGGTTTACCGATCCCGACCTCGCCGGCGGCGGGGCGTTGCTCGACATCGGCGTTCACGCGCTCGACCTCGCGCTCTACGCACTCGAGTTCCCCGAAGTCGTCGAGGTCTCCGGCGTCGCGCGATCGACGTTCGGCAGGCAGGCCGAGTACGCCGACCCCGAGGGGTTCGGCGCCAACTGGGACGCCGAGGCGGAGGCCTACGAGGTCGACGATTCGGTCAGCGCGCTCGTCCGGACCGCCGAGGGGGGGACCGTCTCGCTCGAGGCCGCCTGGGCGACCAACCGCGAACCGAGCAAAGCGTTTCGGGTTCGCGGGACGCAGGCCGGCGCCCAGTTCGACATCGGCGAGACGAACCTGACGATCCTGGAAGCCGGCACGGCCGGCTGTGACCACTACGCCGACGTCGAACTCACCGGCGACCCGGCGCTGACGGGGTATACGAAACAGGACGAGCAGTTCCTCGAGGCCGCCCTCGCGGGTCGAAGCCCGGAGACGAACACGCTCGAGGAGGCACTCGTCGTCCAGCGCGTAATCGATGCGATTTACCGCTCGAGCGAGACGGGACGGTCGGTCCCGCTCGCCGACGTCGAACGGGAAGCGACGGCTCGAGTTCGTCAGTAGTCGTTCTCCGGGAGCAGGTCAGCGGGTTCCGTTTTCCGAACAGGTCATCGCCGCGCCGGGTCGACAGAGCCACACGGAGCGACTGCTGTGTCGGTTCGAAAACAGAAACACCGCGTCGTACCGTCGATCGTCGCTCGAGCGCTGGGCTCTCGAGAGAGGTGACGGGACCGTCTAAATGACTTCTTCGAAGTCGTTGTGGCCGTGGATATCGACGCCCTCGTCGGTGATCTCACAGAGGAAGACCCCGTTGCCGGAGCCGGTATCGCGTTCGGCGGCGGATTTGATGCCGCGGGCGGCGATAGTCAGCGCCTCGTCGTTCGAGAGCCCGTCCTCGTAGGACTGTTCCAGGTGGCCGTAGGCGAGTTGCATCCCGCTGCCGGTGACGGTGTAGTCGTCCTCCATCACGCCGCCGGCGGGGTCGATGCTGTAGACGTGGCTGCCCTCGTCGTCGACGCCACCCAGGATGGGGTTGATGGCGAAGAACGGGCCGCCGCGGGCAAAGTTGCCCGCGAGCGTTGCGAGCGCGTCGATCGACATGTCCTCGCCGCGTCGGGACTCGTAGAGGTTGACCTCGGCTCGCAGGCTCGAGATGAACGACTGGGCCCCGCCGACGCTGCCGACCATCGTGAGTGCCCCGGTCGGGTGGATCTGTTCGACCTTCTGGACGTTCTTGTTCGAGACGAATCGGCCGCCGAGACTGGCACGCATGTCCGTCGCGATGACGACGCCGTCTGCGGTCGTGATGCCGATCGTCGTCGTCCCCGTCTTGTTGACGGTGTTCAGATCGGCTGCCGAAAGGTCGTTCCGTGGCAACGTTCCGATCTCCGGTTCGTACGGGTTCGGATCGTCGGCCAACTGATCGACCGTTCGAGAGAAGTCCGAGTTGTGATGCGGTGTACGCATTGACGGAACCTTACGACCGGGACGGTATAAAACACCGGCGTTCACTTCCTTCGTTTCCGCTTTTGCCGGTGTGATCAGTCCGGTTGCCTGTCCGTCTCGGACCACTCGTTCGGATCGTTGGAAGGGGTTAGTGGTGATCGCTGTCCAACCTGAACACCAGTACCGTATCAGGACAGATCGTCCCAGTCCCGGGTAGCGGGGCTCGAGGAGGTGACGGACGACGGCGGCAAGGAGTCTGGATTAGTTTCGGGTGCTCATCGCGGGAGGTTGGCTTCGTACGCCTCCTCGACGTTCGCGAGGACGCGGTGGATCGGGAGGGTAACGCCAGCATGCTGGGCGGCGATCGCGAGCGGCATCACGAGGATGCCGGTCACGATGCAGAGCTGGTACAGCGCGAACAGGGTCGCTCGGTACACGGAGGTTATCATCGGCCTTCAGCCGTGGCTCAGACGCAGGTGGTACATAAGCCTTCGTAAAAAGTGAAGTTTATAACAATCGTTAATGGCCGTCCAGGTCGCCGCAGTCGGGCGATTCAAATCGAGTTGCGTTCGGTCCAACTGCAGGTGTACTCGAGGCGAGATCCGGCTATGGTGGCGGGAATCGACGCGCACAATTCTCGTAACTTATGAGGATAATCGGCCTGACGTGCGCGCCTGGTGCGCGCTGGACGACGCTCCTGAGATGCCAGAGGGATTGCAGTGATGGACGAGTACGGTCCACACGGCGAGGACGAACCGCAAAGCAGGATACCCCCGGGACCGACCAACGGGTATGGGAAATTATCTCGTCGCGATGGAAGCCGCGTGGCTCGTTCGTGACGTCGACGCGATCGACGACGCGATCGGCGTCGCGGTCAGCGAAGCCGGCAAGCGACTGAACAACCAGGACATGGACTACGTCGAGGTCGAAGTGGGTGCGACTGGCTGTCCGGCCTGTGGCGAACCGTTCGACTCCGCGTTCATCGCGGCCGACACCGCACTCGTCGGCCTCGCCCTCGAGATGGAGGTCTTCAACGCGGACAGCGAGGAACACGCCTCCCGGATCGCAAAGAGCGAAGTCGGCGGCGCGCTGCGCGACGTCCCGCTGTCGGTCGTCGAGATCATCGAACGTCCCGAAGAGTAATCGCGTCTTCGGCGCCTTTCCACAGGACACAAACGGTACCGAACCACACCCAAAGCACTTTTGATAACCCGCAGTTATTGAGGCGTATGGAGTTGCCGACGCCCGCGGACCTGCGCCAGCGCCGTACCGACCTCGGGTTGACCCAGAGCGAACTGGCCGAGAAAGCAGACGTCTCCCAGCCACTGATCGCCCGAATCGAAGGCGGCGACGTCGACCCACGGCTCTCGACGCTGCGGCGAATCGTCAACGCCCTCGAAAAGGCCGAAAGCGACGTCGTTCGGGCCGACGACCTGATGAACGAGGCCGTCGTCAGCGTCGCCCCCGACGAACCGGTCAGCGCGGCCGCACAGAAGATGGAGGCGGAAGCCTACTCGCAACTGGCCGTCATCCAGGACGGCATTCCGGTCGGGTCGATCAGCCAGAGCGACCTCGTCCACCTCGACTCCGAGGACCGCGACGAACCGATCGAAGAACACATGAGCGAGAGTTTCCCGACCGTCTCGAAGGATGCGACGCTCGACGAGATCAGCAACCTGCTCGAGCACTACAAGGCCGTGATGATCACCGAAGCCGGCGAGACGGTCGGCATCATCACGGAAGCCGACGTCGCCGCACGGCTCTCCTGAAGCGGCCGCGTCGTCGTCCAGCCCTCGTTGGGCCGACGATCGAAGTGTCCTCCTATCGGTGCTGTCGAGCCTCGGCGTCGCTATCGGCTGCTATCTCGTAGCCGTCGTCCGACCTGTGGGCCACTGGCGAGCAGAACACGTCGTCAACCGACGCTCGGACGCGGGGCGTTCTCGTATTTCACCATCTTCCCGGGTTTGTCCGAAATCGACTCGTACATCCGCCCTAACGTCTCTTCGGCGGCGAGTAAGTTGTGACGCTCGAGGAATGTACGACCCTCGTCAGTCAACCGATAGAACTTCCATGGGTAGCCCTGGCGGCGTTCGTCCTCGGGGAGTGCGACGTCCTCGAGAACGCCCGCATCGACGAGTTTCTGGACGTGTTTGTAGACGGTCGCCTCGCTCACGCTCGGGTTCAGTTGCTCGAGTTCGTACATCGACGGCATGCCCTCGGGATGGCCGAGGACGTTGGCGAGGAGCGCGAACCGCGTCTCCTGTGTGACGAAGTGGACGAGTTCGCGCGTTCCGGTCGCGTCGCCCGCTCCCAGCCGGGTGCTCATACGTCCCGGTACGGAACGTAGCGCCAAGTAGTTTACCCAGAGGTAAATCACTCTCGAGTAAGGTCGCTTCGGAACGTTCCCGATAACCGACGACTATCGGAAACGGAAACGACTCGGAAACGGTTATTTTCCGATCGCGAGAACGGTGAGATATGACGGACACGCAGCCGCCTCGTCGAGCAGACGTCCTCACGAGCACGAGCGAGCGACTCGAGGCTGGCGAACTCACCCTCGCGGAGTACGAAGCGATGCTCCGCGCGGTGAGCGAGCTGACCGGGATCTTCGAACACGAACGGTCGTACTTCGTACTCGGCAACTACGACCGGGAGCCGATGCGGCGGCTGAACCTCGTCGTCGACCGGCTAAACCGTCGGCCGGACGCCTACGCGTTCCGGATGGTCGACGTACGCGGCGACTGGGACAACGGCATCCAGAAGTTCTGTCTCCTCGCGGATCTGGTCACCCACGTCGTCGGCGTCGCGGAGAAAGAGCCGAGTGACTTCCTCGTCGAACAGGGACTGCTCATCGGCTCCGAGGAGTACGTCTCGAAGAGCGTCGTCCTCAAACGCGAGTACCCCGACGCGGACCGCCCGTTCGGCTGGATGCAAGACGGCGTCTTCGAGTTGCTCGAGGCGGAGGGTCGACTGCACCGCTGGGAAACCGAAGCCGATCTCGTCGACGCCGTCGACGCGGTTCCCTAACGGCCGTCACTCCGCTTCTGCCTGGTTCGGGCCGACCAGCTCGAGTTCGAGTAACTCCTGATAACGGTTTCTGATCGTCACCTCGCTGACGTCCGTCGTCGCCGAAACCACGCCCTGCGTAAGATCCTCGTTAGTGAGCCGACTCGCAGCGTAGAGCGCCGCGGCTGCGAGACCGACCGGGTGTTTCCCGCTGTGGACTCCCGCCTCGATCCCCGTCTCGAGGAGGTCGTGGGCACGCCGTTCCGTCTCGTTCGAGACCTCGAGCCGGGAGGCATACCGCGGGACGTACTCCAGTGGGTCCGGCGGCGCCACCGGCAACTCGAGTTCCCTGACGAGATAGCGATAGGATCGCGTCGCCTCGAGGTAGTCGATCCGACTGACGGTCGCGAGTTCGTCGACGGATCTCGGGATGCCGGCCTGGCGCATCGCCGCGTACAGCGCCGCCGTCGCCATCCCTTCGATCGATCGTCCCGGCAGAAGCTCCTCCTCGAGGGCGCGTCGGTAGATGACGCTCGCCGTCTCGCAGGCCGACTCCGGGACGCCGAGGGCAGATCCCATCCGGTCGATCTCGCCTAAGGCGTGTTGCAGGTTGCGGTCGGTCGCGTCTTTGGTCCGGAATCGTTCGTCCCACAGCCGCAGTCGCCTGAACTGCTGGCGACGCTCCTCAGAGAGCGCACCGCCGTAGCCGTCCGTGTCTCGCCAGTCGATCTTGGTCGAGAGCCCGCGATCGTGGAGCATCGTCGTCGTCGGCGCCCCGACGCGTGACTTCGCCTTTCGCTCTTCAGCGTCGAAGGCCCGCCACTCGGGGCCACGGTCGATCTGCTCGTCGTCGACGACGAGGCCACACTCCTCACAGTAGACCTGATCGTCCCCGGTTCGCAGTCGACCGTCACACTCGAGACAGGTCGTCTGTCGACTGCTCGTCCTGGAGTCGGGTTCTCGCTCACTCGCGTTCGTCTGCCGTCGGTGTTCGTATTTCGTGGTCGGCATTGTCCTGGGTAGCGTCGGTTCCGCCCGATGGCCGGCGACGTCGACGCGGCCAGCGTCCGGGCGGAAGTCGGTAGCGGTTGGGGATTGTGAACGATGTGTAATTACTCTTGCCCACAACAACGGAACTATGTAATTGGAAATGGTTACTTGTGCGGTGCCCTGCGAGTCGATTGACTCGCGGACGAACGCCGATCAAGCACCGACGACGGACGGGAGGTGAAGAAATCCGAGGTGGTCCGTGTACGTCCCGCTACTCGTGCCCCGAGACCGGAACCGGTTCGTACGGCTCCTCGAGGTACGCGAGATCCGACGCCGACAGCGAGAGCTCGAGGGCTTCGACGGCCTGCTCGAGGTGTTCGACGCTCGTGGTACCGACGATCGGGGCGTCGACCCACTCCTTGTGGAGCAGCCACGCCAGCGCGATCTGGGCCATCGTCACGCCCTGGTCGGCGGCGAGTTCGGCGACGCGCTCGTTGATCTCCCGGCCGCCGCCCTCGCGGTAGGGATGTTCGTACATGTGCTCTTCGGCCTCCCCGCGGGCCGTCGCGTCGATTTCCTCGTGTGGCCGTGTCAGGAATCCTCGAGCCAGCGGTGACCACGGAATCACGCCGACGTTCTCGTTCTCACACAGCGGCAGCATCTCGCGTTCCTCCTCGCGATAGACCAGGTTGTAGTGGTTTTGCATCGTGACGAACCGCTCGAGTCCGAGCCTGTCGCTCGTCTGCAGCGAGTCGGCGAACTGGTGGGCCCACATCGAGGAGGCGCCGATGTACCGAACCTGGCCCCGGCGGACCGCGTCGTCGAGCGTCCGGAGCGTCGTCTCGATCGGCGTCTCGTCGTCCCAGCGGTGGATCTGATAGAGGTCGACCGTCTCCATCCCCAGCCGGTCGAGACTGGCCTCGAGTTCCTGCTCGAGCGCCTTCCGGGAGAGCCCGCCCGAGTGGGGGTCGTCCTCGCGCATCTGGTAGTACCCCTTCGTGGCGACGACCGATCGCTCGCGGTAGCCCTCGAGGGCCTCCCCGAGGACGCGCTCTGACTCGCCGTTCGAGTACATGTTCGCCGTATCGAAGAAGTTGATCCCGAGGTCGATCGCTCGCTCGACGATCTCGTGGCTCTCCTCGTCGTCGAGCACCCACTCGCGCCAGTCGCTCGAGCCGAAACTCATACAGCCGAGACAGAGGCGGCTGACGTCCATGCCGGTGTCACCGAGTGTCGTATACTCCATGCCGGGGAGATACTGGCGCCGGGCAAATAACTGTCCGTGGCCCGGCAACTCGGGGTGGGTGGGCTCGAGGCGGCCAGAATGGGCTCGAACACGTACGACAGCTCCTCCGGTCAGACGACCCCGCGAACGAGCGAACCAAAGACGGGGAGGCCGACCCCAGCGGCGACCACGAGGGACGAGACCGGCGTCATCGCGAGGGCCTGCCCGATGGCCCCGCCGAGCGAGACCGCGAACGCGAGGAGCACCAGCAGTCCGACGCCGATTGCGCCCGCGACCGCTCGCCCGAGCGTCGGCGAGACGAGTCCGACCAGCGCGCCCGCGACGACCAGTCCGAACCAGTGCAGCCAGGCCAGCACCAGTCCAGCAGCGACGGCGACACCCAGGGCGAGCGCGTGCCACCGGCCGTCGTACCGCGCGGTCGCGAGCCCCTCGCCGACCCGCTCGAGCGCTCGCGGTGATCGCGTCGTGCCCCCGTCGCTGCCCTCGCCCGCGTCCTCGGGCTCCGAGGTGCCCGTCACGCGTCCGATCCCTCCGGAAAGCGGATCTCGCTCCCCTCGAGCGTCGGGGCCATCGGCTTCAACTCGCCGTCGAGCCAGGACTCGAACTGGTCGTCGTAGTGCGGCGAGAAGTAATCACCCGAGTTCCCGCCGGGGAGGATCGCTCGCGCCTCGCCGCCGGGCTCGACGACCATCCGCCAGCTCGCGCCGACGGCCGTCTCGACGCGGTAGTTTTTCACCGTCGCCTGTGAGCCGTCGGCGGGTCGCTCCTCGAGGTTGAGAAACGGCGCTTCGACGCCGAAGGGGTGTTCGACGATCCGCGTCGAGTTCCAGTCGCCGTAGCGATCCCAGCCCTCGGCGTCGAGCTCCGCGAGTGCGTCCTCGAGTGCGTCGACCATCGTCCCCGCTCTGGAGCGGTCCGCGAACCACTCGCCCTCCGGCGAGAGCCGCGCGAGCACCCAGTCGTTCGGGTAGTAGGAGTCGTCGAGGTCGGCGTCGTCGAACGTCGGCTCGAGGACGGCCGTCCGGAAGTGAGCGAGCCAGCGGGCGAACAACAGGGCTCCTCGCGAGTCGCGGTCCATCCGGTAGTCCCACGCCTCGAGCGTCGCGGCGGCCTCAGCGAGGTCGTCGTCGGTTTCGTCGGCCGTCTCGAGGTCGACGGCGTCGCGCTCCTCGAGCGCCTCGAGCAGGTCCGGGACCAACTCGGCTGCGCGGCCGTCGTAGACGTCGGTCTGGAGCTCGCGGTGGAACTCGAGGTCAGTCAGCTCACCGGACTCGAGGCGCTCGTCCAGTCGGTCGTAGATGCGTGCCCCGCGATAGGGGGTTGCGTAGGAGACGCCGACGTAGTGGTCAGGGTCGTCGACGACGCGCTGGTTCGCCGTCGCGAGGACGTCCGCATCGATCGCGTGGGGTTTCTCCTCGAACGGGACGAAGCCGTCCCAGGAGGACTCCCCGAAGGGGGTAAAGCCCGTCCACTCGCCGTCGCCGGCCGAGCCGTCGAAGACGCGATTGCCGGAGACCACCTCGCCGTCGACGGTGCGAACCGGGAGCTTCCCCGTCGCGTAGTAGAGCGTCCGACCGTCGGCGTCCGCGTAGACGAGGTTCTGGGTCGGCAAGTCAAATTTCCGGGTCGACTCGAGAACGTCTTCGAGGCCGTCGCTGCGCTCGTACTCGTAGATGGCTTCGGTGGTCCGGGTCGCGGTGTGGCCCGTCCAGGCGACGCCGACGGTCTGGCCCTCGCGCTCGAGGAGTGGGCCGTGGACGGTCTTTCTGATCGTCACCGTCCGACGCTCGCCGCCGGCGACGGCGATCTCTCGCGTGTCGGTCTCGAACGCACGCCAGTCGCCGTCGTAGCGGTAGCGCTCGCCGTCGTCGTCGATCTCGTACTCGTAGCAGTCGAGGACGTCCGCGCCGACGTTGGTGAACGACCACGTCCCCGTCTCGTTCGCACCCGTGATGACGAACGGGACGCCGGGGAACGTCGCGCCGCGAACGCTCGTCTCGGGAGTCACGAGGGCCTGTTCGTACCACAGCGGCGGCGTCATGAGCGTCAGGTGGGGATCGTAGGCGACGATCGGGGTGCCGCTCTCGGTGTGCTCGCCGGAGACGACCCAGCTGTTCGAGCCGACGCCCGTCGGGGACTCGAACCGCGAGAGCCAGTTCGCGAGTGGGGCGCCGATCGACCCGACGTCTTCCGCGTCCGCGTCGTCACCGTCGGCTCCACCGTCCGCGTCGTCACCGTCGGCTCCACCGTCCGCGTCTTCACCGTCCGAATCGCCGCGCTCGTCGGGTTCGGCCCCGTCGACGCCGTTTAGGTCGCCCTCGAGCGTGTCGGCTTCGATCGCCTCCCGGAGGATCGGGACGTCGTGGTCCATCCGCTCGGGGAAGAGGTCCTCGAGGACGTCCTCGCCGAGTCGGTCCGCGATCAGTTCCCGGCGGAGTTCGCCGAAGTCGCCGGTGAGGTCCCAGGAGATCTGTTTTTCCATCAGCATCGAGTCGACCGGCGTCCAGGGGTCGGGTTCGTAGCCGAGCAGTTCGAACTCGAGGGGAAGTTGCTCTCGCTCGATCGCGGCCGTGACGCCGTCGGCGTAGGCCTCGACGAGTGGGCCCGCGGGCGTCCCGGCGACGAGGTCCCAGGTGGCCTCGGCCGCGCCGACGAAGTCCATCTGGACGTGGAACTCGTCGTCCTCGAGCGTTGCCTCGCCGGCGAGTTCGGAGACCTGGCCGGCCATCACGCGCCGCTGGAGGTCGAGCTGGAAGAGCCGGTCGAACCCCTGAACGTAGCCGACGGCGAAGTACGCCGCCGCCTCGTCGTCGGCCTCGACGGTCGGGACGCCGTACTCGTCGTAGCGAACGCTCGCCTCGCCGTAGGGGTTCTCGACGCGGTCGGGCCGTGACCGATCGGCCGCGTTCCACGCGGCGCCCGACAGCGGTGCGAACGACTCGAGGAGTGCTCGAGCCGACGTGAGCGTCAGGCCGCCGATGCCGGCGGCGAGCGCCCCGGCGAGCACGCCACGGCGCGTGGTGTCGCGTGTCACTGTCCACTGATTCGACGGAAGCCCCTTAATCGCCCCGGTGTCAACGCATTGTGACGTGCGAGGAGTTGTTCGGTGAGTCACCGAACCGGTGGTTGACGTGACCGGATCGGATCGCGCGAGTACAGCTCGGAGCGACTCGAGGCGTCGCCTCAGAGCGACTCGGGCTCGAGGCGGCGGACGCCGCGTCTGAGCAGCGAGACGGCGACGGCGGCGAGCAGACAGTACAGCGCGAGCAACAGCCAGGTCGTACTGGTCGGGTTGCCGATCGCGAACTTCGCGACGGTGTTGGCCGGGTGCTCGGGGAGCCCCACGGAGACCACCAGCGCGGCCACGATTCCGATCGAGTACAGCAGCTGGGCCTGCCGTCTGTCCGGCGCGGCGAGGGCCGTCCCCGCACCGACGGCCACGACGAGTAACGCCAGTGCGAAGACGAACGCCACCAGCGCGAGCGGGTTCGCGATGGCCGTCCCGTTGAACGCGAGCAGCGCCAGCCAGGCGATTGCCTGGATGGGAGCCAGTGCCGCCGTCGCGAGCAGTTTCGCGTCGACCACGTCGACGAACGAGAGCGGGGCGACCCGGAGCAACTCGAGCGTCCCGCGCTGGCGCTCTTCGACCAGCGAGTCGACGAGTATCGAGCCGCTCAGAAACACCGGCAGGAAGAGCAACAGCGGCAGCAGGATCGTGTAGGTGAACCCGACGTACGGGCTTGCATCGATCGCCTCCGGGATGGGAAGCGGCGTCTCCGCCAGCCGATCCTCGTTCTCGAGGCGTTCCTGGTGCTCGACGGCCTCGAGCGTTTCGCGGAGCTGGACGACGAGCACCGTCGTGGCAAGCCCCTCGTCGGGGACGGTGGTTCTGACGACCAGCCGGTCGTCGCCGTCCCTGTTCGCATCGAGGACGGCGGCGACCTGGCCGGTGTCGAAGTCCGCGTGGGCCTGGCTGCGATCCTCGTAGGAGACCGCGGTGAGCCCGTCCTGTCGATCGGCCGCCGCGAGGAGTTCGGCGGTGTCCTCGCCCGTCAGGGCGACCTCCATCTCGTGACCGTCGACGCCGCTTGGATCGTACATCGTGACGAGCCCGACCACGAGAAACGACGAGAACGCGGCGATGAACAGCTGGATCGCGATCGCGAGGACGATCGTCTTCTCCGAACGCAGCGAGCGCAGCTCCCGGCGCACGATGGCCCACCGGGCGGTCCAGGTCGATCGGGATGAGGGGTCCGCCGACTGGCTCGAGGGTGGATTCGGGCCACGCTCTCCGGGTGCAGTCTTGTCTCTCCGCCGCCACGCTTCGCGGTCGCGCTCACCCGACAAGGGAGACCACCCCCAGGTTGTACGCCGCGTGGATCAGCGTCGCGAGCACGAACGCGACGGCGTAGCTCGTCCGACCTCGAGCCGCCCCGAGCGCGCCGACGACCGCCGTCACGACGTGGAGGACCAGCGGGGCGAGAAAGAGCGCGGCGAGGACGAGCGGCTCGCTCGAGAGGGCGGGACCGAACGCGGCGACGCCGACGGTCAGCTCCGGGAGGCCGACGAACTGGACGGCGTGGGTGAGCTTCTCGCCGAGGAAGAAGCCGAGCCCGGAGAGCACGCCGAGGACGGTCGCCACGCGAAGCGAGGCGTCGAACCGCGAGCGAGCGAAGCCGGCGTAGACGTGGATGCTCTTTGCGAACTCCTCGATCGCCGCGGCGAGGACGAACACGACCGGAAGCGCGATCGCTTCCGGGACGGCAAAGAACACCGCGACGACGAGCAACTGCGCCGCGAAGACGAACGGGATGAACAGCGCGGAGAGGACGAACGGGCTGGCGTAGGCGTGAACCCGCCTCGAGATCGCGTCGATCTGGCTCACGATGGCGTCGACGGCCTTCGACGGGATCGCCTTCTGTGTGAACATGTCCTCTTCGCGGTAGACGCCGAGCCCCTGAAGCGTACAGACCGCCGCCCCGAAGTAGAGCGGGCCGGTCGAAAAGAGGTACTCGGCGAGGCGAACGGAGTCGCCCTGGAGGTCCAGCACGATCAGCGTCAGCGGCGAGATCAGCGCGATCGGCGTCACGTCCGTAAAGATCGCCGGGACGAACGCGTACGTCGTCAGGACGACGCTGATCGTGACGGTGACGAACGTGAGTTCCTTGAACGACCGGGCGAACATCGCGCCGGTGAACGTCGCGGCCAGGAAGGCGAGCGCGATGGGAATCGCCGCACCGATCGAGAGGAGGCCACCACCGATCGCGAGCGCGATGGCGACCGAGATACCGACGAGCCCGAGCAGGTACGGCAGCGTCTTCCCGGCGACGATCTCGAGGCGGCCGGCGGGCGAGACCAGCAGCAGCTCTCCCCGGCGCTGGATGCGCTCGTCCATGATCGTGCTCCCGTAGGCCTGGATCACGAAGTTCATCGGCACGACGAACAGAAAGGCCAGCACGAGCGACTGAAAGGGAAACGGCGGCGAGAGCGTCCCTGGGGTCCCGGGAGCCGTCTGCTCCGCCGCGTGACCGCCCCCGACGTCCGGCACGGCGAGTTCGTCGTCGTCCGTGTCGTCGACTGTGCTGTCGACGCCGGCGCCGTCAGCTTGCCCGTCACCGTCGTCCACCTCGCCGTCGGCTCCGTGCTCCCTGTCGTCGGTCCCGGAGTCGTCTTCGTCGACCGCATCGTCGTCGGCACCGTCGTCGGTCGCCGTCTCGTCCGCTTCGGGCTCGAGATCCGTCGAGTCCTCCTCGTCGTCGACGAGGTCGTCGCCCCCGACGGGGTCGCCGAGGTCGCGATCCTGGTACTCGAGCGTGACGAGCACCGGGTAGGCTGCCGTCTCATCGGCCTCGGCCGCCATTCGACGCTCGTTGTACGTTTCGACCGCCCCCCGGAACGCGTCGTAGGCGGCCTCGCCGTTCGTGCCGACGTGGCCGATCCTGTCGTCGGCGATCACGACATCGACGTTCCCGTCTTCACTGCCGTCCTCGAGCTCGACGTCCGAGAGCGGGATCGGCCTGAACGCGGTGCTCTCGACGGCGACGTCGTGGTAGGGGTCGTCCTCGTCGACGCCGACGACGTAGAGCTCGCTCTCGAGGGCGAGTCCCTCGTCGACGGCAGCCAGACCGACGACGCCGGCGACGGTCACCATCGCGAGCACGACGAGGATCGTCTTGCGATCGACGGTCCCCACACTCCTGGTGACCTCCCAGCGGGCGACCCGCAGCGTCCGCGTGACGCGGCCGCGGAGTCCGCCGGTCTCAGCCTCCGCCGGCCGGGCCGATCCGGCGATGCCGTCGGCACCTCCCGCGTCGGGGTCTCGACCGTCGGTCACGGCTCCGTCTCCTCCGCCGAGGACTCGCTCGCGATCTCGAGGAAGATCTCCTCGAGCGTCGGCGTCCTGGTCTGGATGTCGGTGATGCGACCACCTTCGGCCTCGACGACCGCACGGATCGCCTCGACGGCGGCCATGTCGCCGACGACGTGTTCGGCCTGCCCGTTCGTCCGGTGGACCTCCAGCGCGTCGACGTCCGGGCCGTTAGCGTCGGGCGCCGACGCCCGGAGGCCCTCGCTCGCGTCGACCGTCGCGGAGACGCGGTACTCGGTGCCGCCGTGGGCCTCGCGGATCGCCTCGATCGTCCCGCTGGCGACGATCCGGCCCTCGTTCATCACCGCGACGCGGTCGCAGATGCTCTCGACGTGAAAGAGGTTGTGCGCGCTGAAGACGATCGTCTTCCCCGTCTCGCTCAGTTCGCGGGTGAACTCGATGATGTAGTTCGTCGTCAGCGGATCGAGCCCCGACGCCGGTTCGTCGAAGATGAGCACGTCGGGATCGTTGACCAGCGCCCGCGTGATCGCGACCTTTCGTTTCATCCCCTTCGACATGTTGCCGATCCGCCGGTCGCGGTGCTCGAGGTCGAGTCGGTCGAGCGTGCGTTCGATCCGGTCGTGGGCGACGTCTCGCGGGACGCCGTAGAGGTCGGCGAAGAAGGCCAGGTAACTCCGGGGCGTCATGTCCTCGTACAGCGGCGACTCCTCCGGCAGGAAGCCGAGCCGTCGCTGCATCGCGGGCTCGCCGGGTTCGAAGCCGGCGACGACGGCACTCCCGTCGGTCGGCTCGATCAGTCCGGCCAGCATCTTCAGCGTGGTCGTCTTGCCGGCCCCGTTCGGGCCGACGACCCCGAAGACCTCGCCGCGTTCGATGGAGAACGTGCTCCCCTCGACCGCCGCGAAGTCCCCGTACTCCTTCCGGAGGGCTTCGACTTCGACTATCGCCATTCGTTAGGCGAGACTGGGCACCACCGCCAGTAAAGTCTAGCGGCACCCGACCGTCTCACGATCCGACCCGTTCTCGACACCCTCGGTCGAATAGTCGTCTCGCCGTCGGGCACCGACACGGTTTCCAGTCGGGAACGAAAGGTTCCATGTGCCCAGGCCCGTACTCCTACTGGATGACTCGTCTTCAGTGGACGTCACGGCCGGCGGGCCGACGACTCGAGGCGTCGCACGTGATCGCTGCCGCGGCGGGGGACGCCTGGGAGCTCTTCGTCGACACGACCCGCTGGCCGACGTGGTCGCCGGTGATCTCCGGCGTCGACGCCACCGACCGATACGTCCGAACCGGCACCAGTGGCCGCGTTCGTGTCCCCGGCGTCTGGCTCCCGTTTACCGTCACTGACTGCGGGGAGCGATCGTGGACCTGGCGCGTCGCGGGACTGCCGGGTGCCACACACCGCGTCGACGACCTCGGCCCCGAGCGGTGTCGCGTCGCGTTCGAACTGCCACCGGAGAGCGTCGGCGCGGCCCCGATCTGTCTCGAGGCCCTCGAGCGGATCGAAGCCATACTCGAG
>LKMK01000047.1 GCA_001563805.1 Natrialbaceae archaeon B1-Br10_E2g2 | reverse complement strand
GCTCGGCGGCGACACCCTCATGTACTCGCTCGTCGCCGAGGAACTCGGTCGCGTCTCGGGGTCGATCGGCCTCTCGTACGTCGCCCACACGTCGCTGGCGTCGAAACCGATCGAGCAGTTCGGCACCCACGAGCAGAAAGAACGCTGGCTGCGCCCGCTCGCGGAGGGCGAGTATCTCGGCGGCTGGGCGTTGACCGAACCCGAGAGCGGTTCGGATGCCTCCGACATGGACACGACTGCTCAAAAGGACGGCGACGAGTGGGTTCTGAACGGGACCAAGCAGTTCATCACGAACGCGAGCGAGGCGGGCTCGATTCTCGTCAAGGCCGTCACCGACCCCGAGGCGGGCTACGACGGTATCTCGACGTTCATCGTCGACCCCCGCGAGGACGACGGCTTCGAGGTGACGACGATCTGGGAGAAGATGGGGCTCAACGCCTCGCCGACCTGCGAGATCCGACTCGAGGACGTTCGCCTCCCCGAAGAGCGGTTGCTCGGCGAGGAAGGCGACGGCTGGGAGCAAACCAAAAAGACGCTCGACGGCGGTCGGATCTCGATTGCCGCGCTCTCGACGGGGCTCGCCCAGGGTGCCTACGAGCACGCCAAACGGTACAGTACGGAACGCGAACAGTTCGGCCAGCCCATTTCGCGATTCGACGCAATCCGCGACAAGATCGTCGACATGCACCGGAAGGTCGAACGGGCTCGACTGCTCACCTACAAAGCCGCGACGACCTACGACGAAGGACGACCGGTGACCCGGGAGTCCGCAATCGCGAAACTCGACGCCAGCGAGGCCGCTCGCGAGGTCGCAGAGGACGCCGTCCAGGTGCTCGGCGGCTACGGCTACACGACCGACTTCGCCCCCCAGCGGTTCTACCGGGACGCCAAACTGATGGAGATCGGCGAGGGGACGAGCGAGATCCAGCACCTCGTCATCGGCCGGGAACTCGGCCTCTGAGAGCCGTGCTCGTGCTCGCCCTCGGTCTCGGACTGGTCGCGTTCGGGCTCGCCGGCGTCCGATACGCACCGGCGATCGTCCAGGCTCAGCATCGCAAGCGAATGACGCCGGTCGATGCCGACGAGATCGACGACGAGGACCGGGTCCGCGTCACGAAAGGGACGGCAGTCGTCCTCGTCGTCGTCGGCGTCGGACTCGTCGCCTACGCCGTCTTGGGGTAGCGACGGCGCGTCGACCGATCAGCCGTCGATGTCGAGATCCGCGACGACGCCCTTCATGAGCGTCTCGACGTTCGATTCTTCTTCGGTTCGGAGCTCCTGTGGATAGATGCCAATGGTCACGAGCAGATCGTCGTCGGTTTCGACGGCTTCGCTGACGTGGAGGTAGACGTCGAGTGACACCCCCTCGAAGTCGGCCTCGGCGGCAAACCGCGTCTGTGTCGTCTCCTGGTCGAGGATCGTTACGTCGTCGTCACCCTCACGATCGACGTTCTCGACGTCGTCGTAGTTCGACTCGAGGAGATCGACCAGTTCGTCGGCCGACATCTCCTCGACGGGGTTGACGTTCCGGCCCAGCGCCCCGACTTTCGGCGTCGAGAGGACGACGAAGACGGCCGCCCGTGCAGCCTCGAGCGGCCCGATACCGACCGACCTGTCGTACTCCGTGAGGTGGTTGACGACCGTGACCTCCTCGGAGAGCGGTCCGGCCTCGAGCGCCTCCCGGACGACCACGTCCTCGACGTCCGGGCCGTCGTAGCCGGTCGCCTCGAGAGCATCCGGATCGACCCCTCCCGGCGTCGATTCGTGTTCGTCCATCCCAACGACGCCCAGACAGCCGGCGAGGGATCCGAGTCCAGCGACACCGAGTCCCGCGAGCAACGTTCGACGTTCCATCGGGCCCAATTACGATGCGGTTGTGAAGAGGGTGTTGAAACGGTGCCTATCAGAACTCGCTCACGACGACCGAACGCCAGTCACCGTCGAAGTGAGCCTCGAGCCGGCGCTGGCGGACGACTGCCGTCGGGGTGAGACGTGACGAACTACCCCGATCCGGAGCCCCCTCGCTTTCGCTTTCGATGGGCGGTCGTCAGGTGAAAGACGACGAAGTACCCGACGACCGCGAGGACGACCGCGACGATGACGTTCCCGACCAGCAGCTGTCGAAGTGCGACCCTGGCGGTTTCGGTGGCGGATTCGGCCGCATCGAGCGACGGCGTGTGAACGAACACGCCGCCGACCTGGAAGCTCGCGACGTAGACGGCGGGCTTGACGAACGGGTTGAGGACCGCGACGGAGGCGAAGATGGCGGGTTTGCTGATCCAGGACCACAGGGAGACGAGCACGAAGAAGAGCCCGATTCCCAGCCCACCCGTGGGTAGGGCCGTCACGAAGATACCGATGGCGAAACTGATCGCGACCTCGTGTGCCGTGTGTTCTTCCTGGAACGCCGCGGTGAGTTCGCGGCGAGCCCGGTCTCGATAGCAGGCGAGCCGTTCCCGGACCATTATGCTCTGCGAATCGGTGCCCTGCGAGTCGGATAAAGATGTCGAGTCGGGCGAAAACGTATCAGCGTACAGCCGCGTTCGGGCGATGCTGACGGCTCATACGGTTTACTGTACGTCAGTTCCGGCGCAACCGCGACCCGGGCGGCGGTTGCGCCGGTACATCGGTACAGGAATCCGTATCAGGGGAACGTCCCGGCTTCGTCGAAGGCGTCCGCGACCCGCTGGATCGCGACGACGTACGCCGCGGTCCGTGGGTTGTCGAGGTCGTGGTCCTCGATCGTCTCGACGAGCGCGTCGAAGGCGTCGACGATGACCACCTCGAGTTCGTCGTTGACCTTCTCCTCGGACCAGTAGAACCGCTGGCGGTTCTGGACCCACTCGAAGTACGAGACGGTGACGCCGCCGGCGTTCGCGAGGATGTCGGGGATGACGAAGACGTCCGTGTCCTCGAGCACACGGTCTGCGTCGGGCGTCAGCGGGCCGTTTGCGGCCTCCGAGATGACGTCCGCCTCGACTTCGGCTGCGAGGTCGCCGTCGACCGCGTTCTCGAGGGCGGCGGGGATCAGGAGGTCGACGTCGAGGGTGAGAACCTCGTCGTTGGTGAGTTCGTCCTCGCTCTCCTCGTAGCCGACGATGCTGCCGGTCTCGTTTTTGTACTGTTTGGCGGCGACGGGGTCGAAGCCGTCGGGATTGTAGATTCCGCCGGAGGAGTCACTCGCCGCGACGACCGTCGCACCCATCTCGTCGATCAGTTTGGCGGCGATCCAGCCCGCATTCCCGTAGCCCTGGACGGCAACGGTCGCGCCCTCGAGGTCTTTGCCGAGGTACTCGAACGCTTCCCGGGCGGCGAGGACGGTCGACCGACCCGTCGCCTCGACCCGGCCCTCGCTGCCACCGCTGGCGAGGTGTTTGCCGGTAATGACGCCCGGCTCCGTGGTGTTCTCGAGCGTCTCGTACGTGTCTTTGATCCAGTTCATCTCTCGCTGACCCGTGTTCACGTCCGGCGCGGGGATGTCACGGTCCTCTCCGATCATCGGGCGCAGTTCCTTCGCGAACGAACGGGTGAGCCGCTCGAGTTCGGCCGTGGAGTACTCGTCGGGATCGACGACGATGCCGCCTTTCCCGCCGCCCAGTGGGATGTCGACGATCGCCGTCTTGTAGGTCATCCACCCCGACAGCGCCTTCACTTCGTCACGAGAGACCTGTGGGTGGTACCGGATGCCTCCCTTGTACGGTCCACGGTCACCGTTGAACTGGGAGCGAAACGCCTTGAATCGCTCGAGCGAGCCGTCGTCGAGCTCGACCGTCAGGTTCGTCTCGAGCACGCGCTCTGGATGCTTGAGGCGCTCGATAACGTTGGCATCCACGTCGAGATAGCCAGCCGCCTCGTCGATCTGCGACTGGAGACTCTCGAACGGGTTGGCTGTCTCTGACATTGTCTGAGGGTTCCGAGGTATCCAAAATAAGCATTTTGAAAGCCAATTAGTAAATAATATCCAATATAAGGTATTGTGTGTTGATTATATTCCCCACATGTGGGTAGTCGGTTCGGTCCACGCTTCGGCCGTTGCTCGGTCGACGGCCGCTCACTCACGGGAGCCGCCGGCACGGGTGCGCTCGAGGATGCGTTCGGCCCGGGCGATCAGCGGCGCGTCGATCATCTCGCCGTCGACCTCGAAGACGCCGCGACCCGCTTCGTCTGCCTCGCGTTTGGCCTCGAGGACGACCTCAGCCCACTCGCGCTCCTCGGCCGAGGGCGTAAACGCCTCGTTGATCGGGGCGACCTGGGCCGGATGGATCGCCAGTTTGCCGTCGTACCCAAGTTGGACGGAAACGGCCGCATCCTCGCGCAGTCGGTCGTCGTTCCCGAAGTCGGTGACGAGCGTGTCGATCGCTTCACAGTCGTGGGCGGCCGCCGCGAGTACCACTCGCTGGCGGGCATAGAGTATCTCCGTCCCCTCGACGGTCCGAGTCGCACCCAGATCCGCCGAGAGGTCCTCGGCGCCGAACACGACCGCGTCGGTCGCGTCAGCGGCGGCGACGGCCGGCGCAGCGAGGACGCCGGCGGCGCTCTCGAGGAGCGCGAGCACGGGCCGAGGGCCGCCGTAGCTCTCGAGTTCGGCTGCGAGCGCGTCGACGTCCGCTGGGGACTCGACCTTGGGGAGCATCACGCTGTCGAGCCGAAGTTCACTATCACCGTCGAAGAGCGCCGCGAGGTCCTCGCCGAACGCCTCGCTCGAGGCGTTGACGCGAACGCAGACCTCACAGTCGGGGTCGAACGCGGGATCGGAGAGCACCTCGCGGACCGCTGCTCGTGCCTCGAGCTTGCGATCCGGCGAGACGGCGTCCTCGAGGTCGAAGACGATCACGTCGGCACCGGAACCGGGTGCCTTGCGGAGCATCTCGGGACGGTCACCGGGTGTAAACAGGACGCTTCTGCGGACCATACGGGGAGTCCGCGGGCCGCGAGTAAAGGAATACGGGTCGAACCGCCCGGAGCGGTGGTCAGGTTCGATCGAGAGCGGTCAGGGCCAGAGGCCGCGAGCGTCGTGGGCCGCTGCGATGCGTGAGAGGGCGACGATGTACGTCGCATCCCGCCACGTGACGTCGCGGGCGTCGTACTCCGCACAGATCGCGTCCCAGGCGCTGAGCATCTCGGCCTCGAGTTCCTCGTTGACGCGCTCGAGCGACCACTTGCGGCGGTTGATGTCCTGGAGCCACTCGAAGTACGAGACGGTGACGCCGCCGGCGTTGGCGATAATGTCGGGGATCACCGGCACGCCGCGGTCTTCGAAGATCTGGTCGGCGGTCGACGTGGTCGGACCGTTTGCGCCCTCGACGATCAGGTCAGCCTGGACGTCGCGGGCGTTCTCGGCCGTGAGGACGTTCCCGATCGCCGCCGGGATGAGGACATCGACGTCCAGTTCGAGCAGTGCCTCGTTCGAGAGCGTCTCGGGGGCGTCGTAGCCCGAGACCATGCCAGGCGTCTCGTCGTGATCTTCGACGTCGTTGGTGTCGAGCCCGTCGGGGTCGTAGATCGCGCCATCGACGTCGGAGACGGCGACGATCGAGGCGCCGAGGTCGTCGAGATACCGTGCGGCGTTCGCGCCGACGCTGCCGAAGCCCTGGACGGCGACGGTCAGTTCCTCGACGTCCCAGCCGTAGTAGTCGATCGCTTCCCGGGTGACGATGCCGACGCTCCGGCCGGGTGCCTCCTCGCGGCCGTACGAGCCGCCGACGACGGGCGGTTTCCCGGTGACGACGCCCGGCGAGGTTTCGCCCTCCTGCATCGAGTAGGCGTCCATGAACCAGGCCATCGTGGCCGGATCGGTCCCCATGTCGGGGGCCGGGATGTCCTTCATCGGCCCGATGACCGGACGGAGTTCCTCGGCGAAGCGACGGGTGAGACGCTCTTTCTCGTCCGAACTGAGCGCTTTGGGGTTGACGACGACGCCTCCTTTCGCGCCGCCGAAGGGCAGGTCCA
This sequence comes from Natrialbaceae archaeon B1-Br10_E2g2, assembly GCA_001563805.1. Taxonomy (GTDB): domain Archaea; phylum Halobacteriota; class Halobacteria; order Halobacteriales; family Natrialbaceae; genus Natrarchaeobaculum. Next base: position 10,119 of record LKMK01000047.1, on the reverse strand, counting down.
TGACGGCACACTTCCAGGTCATCCACATCGCGAGGCCCACACACTCCTCCCGGGTCACGCCCGGGTGGTAGCGCAACCCGCCCTTGTACGGGCCGCGAACGCCGTCGTGATGGGCGCGATACCCCGTGAACATCTCCCTGGTCCCGTCGTCGCGCTCGAGCGGGATCGTCACCTGGAAGACGTCCCGTGGGTAGCGTAGCCGCTCGACGATCCCTTCGTCGACGTCGAGGTGAGCGGCGGCCCGCTCGAGCTGTCGGCGGGCTGTTTCGACGGCACTCTCCTCGTTCGCTTCCGATGTCGGGCTTGTCGTTGTCATACTGGAACCTACCACGCCGAAGCGCCACCAAGGTGGACGACAGTCGGATGCCGAATCCACCCTCAGGCGACGGCTCGCGGGTTATGGTGTGGAAGTTTCCGAGCCCCGGCTATAACCCTTGCTACTGCCCGCCGGTTCGTGCAATATTTGCACGGCCCACGTTCGCATCGCTCCGGTGGGCCACTCGAGACCCGCCTCGAGGGTCGACCGACACACACGGGGCGGCCTGGGAGGTGGCCGGCGGTTCCGGGCGACGCCGTGCTCGGACTGGCCGGACAGCGCTGTCACGGCCCACCACGCTTTAGTATCGAGTGACCGACACAGTCGCTATGAGTGGGCGCTACTACGAGGAGTTCGAGGTCGACCAGACGATCGAGCACGAGCGCCGTCGGACGATCAGCGAGAGCGACAACCAGCGCTTCTGTGATATGACGATGAACCAGCAGCCGCTGCACCTGGATCGGGAGTTCGCCGCCGACACCGACTTCGGCGAGCGGCTGGTCAACGGGCTCTACACGATGAGCCTCGCCGTCGGGATCACCATCCCCGAGACCACCGACGGCACGATCGTGGCGAACCTCTCGTACGATAACGTCGAACACCCGGCGCCGGTCTTCCACGGCGACACCATCCACGTTCAGTCGACGGTCACCGACAAGCGCGAGACCAGCGACGGGGAACGCGGCATCGTCACCATGCACGTCGAGGTCTTCAACCAGGACGACGACCTCGTCTGTGCGTTCGATCGTACCGTCCTCTCGCTGAAACGCGATCGAGCCGAGACGTAGTCGGCGGCCTCGAGACGGTTGGTCGAGTTCAGACCACCGTCGAGATCATGTAGAGGTTGATCCCGACGGCGATCGTCCAGGGGATCGCGAGCCCGGCGGGGACGATCGGCCTGTACGCCTCCGGGAGGACGGGGCGACAGGCCAGGCCCACGCCGATCGCGAACGCTTTCAGCGCGATCATCCCGGCGAGCCCGTAGCCGTCGATCGCGCTCCGTGCGATCGGGTTCGACTCCGCCAATCCCAGGTGGAGGCCCGCGAACGTCGTCACGATATCCCCGACGAGCGAGAGCGCGACGAGTACCCAGAGCGCCCGCTCGAGGCCGGCTGGCGTGACGTCGACGGGAATGCGGTGGTGTGAGTACGCACCGTCGGAACTCATAGGCTCCCGGCCGGAGTCGAACCGGCTGTGCCTTCGAGAGCGGATACGCTCCGCTACAGGTGACGTGCGTTTTGTTATGGCAAGCGTAGGCGACCGGCCTCGGCCGGTAAGCACTGATAACCGACGCGATGTCGGCTGCTCGCGGACGAGCCGCGGTGAGTGTACCGGGTAACTGGGTGTACCGAGTGCGGGCGCTCAGGATCGGCTGGAACCGACGAGAATCGGCCTCGGGAGCCCTTCTCGAGCCGTTACTGGAGGAAGAGCCCCGAGAAACCTCCCTCGAGCCGGAACTCGAGCGGGCCCGCTACAGGATAGTGCCGTGTTTCTTGCTCGGGAGCGACTTCTCGACGTCGGCGTAGAAGTCGAATCGGGCGACGAGTTCCCGTCGCAGCTCGCTCGGCGGGACGATCTCGTCGACGACGACCTCGCTCGCCATCCGGTGGACGTCGATGTCCTCGCGGTACTCCTCGCGGAGCTGTTGGGCCCGGCGGTCGCGTTCGTCGGGGTCGTCGATCTCGGCGAGTTTGCGCGCGTAGACGGCGTTGATCGCCGCCTCGGGACCCATGATGGCGATCTCGCCGGACGGGAGGCCGATGACGCTCTCGGGGTCGTACGCCGGACCGCCCATCGCGTAGATGCCGGCGCCGTAGGCCTTGCGGACGACGACGGTCTGTTTCGGCACCGTCGCCGACGAGGTGGCGTAGATCATCTTCTTGCCCTGTTCTAAGATTCCCTCCTTCTCGACCTGCGAGCCGGCCATGAAGCCGGGCGTATCACAGAGGTAGAGTAAGGGGACGTTGAACGCGTCGGACTTCCAGATGAACTCGGCGGCTTTCTCCGCGGCGTCGGGGAAGATCGCGCCCGCGCGGGCGGCGGGCTGGTTCGCGACGATACCGACGGGTCGGCCGTCGATCCGGGCGTAGGCCGTGACGATCTCCGCGCCGTAGTCGGGTCGTAACTCGAAGTACGAGCCCTCGTCGACGATCCGATCGATAACGTCCAGCATATCGTACCCCTTGTTCGGTTCCTGTGGGACGACGGCGTCGATGCCCGCAGGTGACTTCGCGGGTGGTTTGCCGTCCCGTCTGGGCGGCTTCTCGTCGGCGTTGTCCGGCAGGTAGGTGATCAGCTGGGCGACCAGTTCGCGGGCGTGTTCTTCGTCCCGCGCGACGAGGTCCGCGGAGCCGGACTCGCGGGCGTGGACCTGCGGACCGCCCAGTTCCTCGAGGTCGATCTCCTCGCCGGTGACCATCCGGACCATCCGCGGAGAGGCGATCGCCATCGCGGACATCCCCTCGACCATGATCGTGAAGTCCGCGAACACCGGCGTGTAGGCCGCGCCGGCGATACAGGGGCCATAGAGGACACAGATCTGGGGCACCCGGCCCGAGAGCATCGAGTGGTTGTAGTAGTACTTCCCGATGCCCTCGCGGTTGGCGAAGAAGCCGGTCTGCTGGTCGATTCGGCCGCCGGAGGAGTCCATCAGGTAGAGGACGGGCCGGCCGGTCTTCAGGGCGCGCTGTTGCATCCGGAGGAACTTCTCGACGCCCTTCGCGGCCATGCTCCCGCGTTTGACGGTGTAGTCGTTGGCCATGAAGTGCAGGTCCCGGCCCTCGAAGGTCGCCCCGCCGGTGATGAGGCCGTCCGCGGGCAGCCTGTCGTCGGTCTCCTCGCCGACGCCGTCGGGGTGCCAGTCGTCGAACGCCGCGAACTTGCCGTCCTCGAAGAGGAAGGCGTCGTCCTCGCCGCCGAACCAGAGGTCGAGTCGGTCACGGACGAACAGTTTGTCCTCGTCCGGGAGCTGCGCTCGGTACTTTTCTGGACCGCCCTCGAGGATGTCCTCGATTTCGGCGCTGAGCTGTCGCTCCCGGTCGGTCGGGCCCAGCGCCGAGTCGTCGGTTTCGGCGTCCCCCGCGGCCGCCTCGTCGTCGCCGGCGTTCGTCGCCGCGTCGTGGTCGTGGACGACGGTCGGGTCCGACTCGTCACCGACGTAGACTGCGATCGACTCCTCGAGGTGTGCAGCCAGGGCTGCCGCGATCGCCGAGGCCTCGTCCTCGGTTGCACCCTGTGCGATACGGACGTTCATACACCACAGTGAGTGGAGACGGGTACAAAGGCATTCAGGTGACGTGACCGATCGGGGACGGGCCTGAACACAGAGAGGAGAGCCCGGTTCACACGGGAGCACCGTCGGGCGGTCGAGGGCCGCGCGACGGTCGGGGGTTGGGAGGATGTGAACCGGGGCGGCGAGTCACTGTCTCCGTGGTCACCAGCACGAAGACGTCGTTCTCTCGAGGGCGCACGAGTACAAACGCTCGTCTTCGGTCGTTCAGCCATTATATACTGCCCGAAGGTGCGTTCACCGTCGAGCGGCGCCGCGAGTCGAGACGGTACCAGCTGAAACGGGCTACGCTACCGACGACTGTCCGCCGGTTCCGGCCCGACCGCAAGCGCCTGCGGTCGGACCGGGAGGTCGGTACAGCAGTCCGTCCGACACGCCGGGCGGTAACCGCCGTCTTCCGTCCGTTCGAACGCGTCAGAATCGCCTGCCGGAGCGGGGATAACCGGCAGCAGGTGCAAGCACCACGGCTTTCGAGGGTTTTGCACTACCTACCAGTAGCTATCGACCACCCCGTGTACGTGAACATTAGCTTTGACCGAACGGGGCACAGCGGTACCCAGCACTGAGACGTCGGTATGTCAGGAGAACGTACAGAAAGCCACGGGAGAGAGTCCGACGACCTCCGGGGCCGACTCGAGTCGGGGATCGACCGTCGGGCGTTCCTTCGCACCGCCGCCAGCGGCGGCTTCGCTGTCGGAGTGGCGTCAGTTCTCGGCGTCGAAGACTTCCTCGCGGCCGACGACGACGAGGTGTCCATCACGACCGCGCTGGTGCGATCCGATCCCGACGATCCGTTCTCGCTCGAGGAGCGAACTCGAGCGGTTCCGGCGGGCTGGTACGAGGCCGTCGAGCAAGCGCTCAGGGTAAACGATCTCCTGGCTCGATACGGCTTCACGGGCTACTTCGGGAGCGCGGTGGTCCCCGGCACCTACGAGAGCGAGAGTGCGGCCGTCTCGATCGGCGTCTCGAGCGAGGGGAGTTCGATCCCCGAGATGGTCCGCGAACTGGCCGACGGCATCTCGATCAACACCGAAACGATCGTCGACGTCGACGACCTCGAGGAGGGGGCCGAATCGGCCCGACCCCGGTTCGCCTCGTCCGTCGGCGACGGGACGGCACCGAGCGGCGTCGCGTGCGAGACGCCCTCGAGTATGGCGACGCTCGCACCGGCGCTCTATCACCCTGACGGGGAGCGATCGTTCTTCGCCACGGCTGAACACGCGTTCGAAGACGCCGCAGATCCAGTCGGCGAGCAGGTCGTGCTTCCGGTCGACGAGGCCGAGTCCGTCGAACTCGGGACCGTCGAACGGGCCTATCCCGTCGAAGACGTCGCCGCGGTCGAGCCCAGCGGACAGCTCCGGCCCGCGAGCACGATCGACGCCCCGACCCACCGCCGCGTCCGCGGACAGCTCACCCGGTTCGGAATCGCCGACCTCATCGCTCGCGACGAGGAACTCGAGAAAGTCGGTGCGCTCACCGGACACACGGCCGGGCGCATCCAGGGCGTCGACGCCGTCACCTGTTTCACCGACGAGTTCTGTCGGCGCGGCCAGCTACGCTGGGGCGGCGAGATGGACCTGACCGACGGCGACAGCGGCTCCGTCAGCTACTACCCCGACCCGGACGGCGACGACGGCGACGTCCTCGTCGCGGGGTTCAACAACGCCAGGACGTGGTGGCCGGGTCAGAGCTACGTCTGGGGCGTCGCGGCCTACACGCTCACCGAAGAGTATGGCTATCACTTCTAACTGCTCGAGTCGAGCAACGGGGAACACACGATGAGTGACACCACGACTGAAGACCACGCCGCAGCGTCCGACGATCACACCGCCCGAGTCGACGATCGACCGGGAGACTCCGCTGATGGACGGTCAGCACGGGTGGATAGTGGGTTCCGAACGGCCGCCAGAACCGGGTACCGGCTCCTCGCTGACGTGGCACTCATCACGCTCTGGGTCCTTTTTTGTACGCTGCTCTTTCTCGAGACGGCCTGGCCGCGCTGGGCGTTCTACGGAGTGCTCCTGGGCGGTGTTGCCATCTACGTCTCGATCACGGCGCCGTGGGTCGATCGGCCCCGGGGAGCGGAGTAACCCGTCCGTCGACGTCGTCGCGTGTCAGCGACGCGCGGAGCGCACCGTCCGAGACGTCCGAAGCCCTCGTGCCGGGTTCGAAGCCCGTCGTCCGGTCCCGCACTGGCGCTGCGAGGATCGTGTCTCGTAGCCGGGCCACTGGCCCTATCGGAGATGTTTGGTGGTCCGATTCGGTAGTAAACGAGATTTACAGGCCATTTAATACGTACACGGCCTTCGTCGCCACCCCAACTGATACCACCGCCGTCGTCGTGGTGGACGGCACGGACGATGCACGCTCCCTCGCTCTCAGACCGTTCGATCGAGGCGTACGACGCCGTGACGGACCGCGATCGGCTCGAGCGGCTCCGCTCGCTCGCCGACGCGCTCGCGGACGTCCGGATCCTCCACGTCAACTCGACAGCGACCGGTGGCGGGGTCGCGGAACTGCTCCGGTCGATCGTGCCGGTGTGCAACGACCTCGGCGTCGACACCGACTGGCTCGTCATGGACGCCGACGACGACTTCTTCGCGGTGACGAAGGCGATGCACAACGGGCTCCAGGGGAGCGGCGAGCCGCTGACCGAGGAGATGAAGGCGACCTACCACGAGGTGAGCGCGCGGAACGCGACCGAGATCGAAGCCGACTACGACCTCGTCGTCGCTCACGATCCACAACCGCTGGGGATGCTCGAGCGACTCGCCGAGCGACTCCCGGAGGCGCCGATCGTCTGGCGCTGTCACGTCGACCTCACCGAGCCGGTCGACGAGCACCTCGCGTTCGTGTCGGCGAACGCGGATCCGATCGACCACGCGATTTTCAGCCGCTCTGCGTACGCGGCGATCGACACGCCGAAGACGAGTATCGTACATCCGTCGATCGATCCGCTAACCGAGAAGAACCGATCGCTCGACGAGGGAGAACTGGCGGCCGAACGTGACCGGCTGGATCCCCTCTCGTTCGACGCGCCGGTCGTGACGCAGGTATCGCGCTTCGATCCCTGGAAAGACCAGTTCGGAACCCTCGAGGCGTATCGCCGCGCCAGGGAGACGGTTACAGGACTCCAGCTGGCACTGGTCGGCGGGATGGCCGGCGACGATCCGGAGGGACTCGAACTGTACGAGCAGGTCGCGGGTGAGGCAGTCGAGGATCCGGACGTCCACGTGCTGACCGACCTCCCCGACACGACGGTGAACGCCCTGCAGCGACTGTCGGACGTCGTCGTCCAGAAGTCCCTGCGCGAAGGGTTCGGCCTCGTGGTCTCGGAGGCGCTCTGGAAGCGAACGCCGGTCGTGGGCTCGACCGCCGGCGGCATCCCCTTACAGATCGTGGACGGCCACAACGGATATCTCGTCGAGCCCGACGACGCCACGGGTGCCGGTGACCGTCTCGTCGACCTGCTCGAACACGAGGAGCGCCGAAGACGGTTCGGCGAGAGCGCGCGGGAACACGTTCGTGAGCGCTTCTTGCTGCCTCGGCAGCTCGCCGACCTCCTCGAGATCTTCGCCGACGAACTGGGACTCGAGTCCTGAGGACCGTCGGACGCCGACATCGGAACGCCGGTGGGTGGACTCTACCCCCGCACCATTATCCGCTCTGGCAGTGAAAGAAGTCCCCCAATGATCCGGTTCATCGATTCGATACTGATACCGACTGACGGCAGCGAGGGCGCACACGCCGGTGCGAGACGCGGGATCGCGCTCGCATCGCGGACCGACGCCGAGGTCCACGTCCTCTCCGTCGTCGAATCACGGGCTAGTCCGCTCGACCTCGACGACGCCACGCTCTCTGCGCTCGAGGTGGAGGCCGAGGCGGCCGTCGAATCGATCGCGCAGACGGCCCGAGAGCACGACGAGGATCTCGCGGTCACGACCACGGTCACGAGTGGCACGCCCTTCCAGACGATTCGGGAGTACGCCAGGCGCCACGAAATCGACGTCGTCGCCATGGGAACCACGGGTCGAACGGGGCTCGACAGGGTCCTCCTCGGGAGCGTCACCGAAAACGTCCTCCGGACGGCACGGACGCCCGTCCTCGCGGTTCCGCCGAACGCCGGCGATATCACGGCCGACGACGTCGCATTCGAGCGCCTGTTGCTGCCGACCGACGGCAGTGACGGGGCCGCAATTGCGGTGGAGTGGGGAACCGAACTTGCGAAGGGACTCGAGTCGACGGTCGATACGCTATACTCAGTCGACCCGAGTCCCTTCTCGGGGATTCAGGAGCCCGACGAGATTTACGACGCGCTCGAGCGCCGGGGTGAAGAGGCGATCGAGACGGTTCGGGACCGCGCCAGGGACGCCGGCGTTTCGATCTCCGCCTCGATCGCGAGCGGTTCCCCTGCGTCGGTTATTCTGACGTACGCGAGCGACAACGACGTCGACCTGATCGTCATGGGGACCCACGGCCGGACGGGGATCGGACAGTGGTTCCTCGGGAGCGTCACCGAGAACGTCGTCCGGCAAGCCGACGTGCCGGTGTTCTGCGTGCCGGTGAGCGCCGAGACGCCGTGACGACCGACCTCGACGCGGGGTTCGGCCCTCGCGAGGCTACCGGTCGTTCGAGACGGCGAGTTCCAGGATGAAACTCGACGCAGAGACGATGTCACCGATGCCGACCGTCCCTGCCGGCTCATCGACGACACGATTGGGGCAGGCGGCGACTGTAGGGGTGGCGAGGACGCCGTCGTCGGCCGTCTCGCCTGTGTGTTCTGCAAGCAGGTCGATCGCCTCACGTCCCATCGCCGAGGGCTCGTACTCGAGGCCGGTCTCGAGGTCCTCGGGAGCCGTGATCTCCCCGCGAGCCGCCTTGGCCGCGGCGTTGACGGCGGCGAACTCGAGGCCCCGTCGGAGGGCCTCAGGCGAATGGTACGACTCCATCACGGCGAGGTGGTACTCCATGGCGTGGAGCTGAATGCAGTCGACGCCGAGTTCCTCGCGGACCGCCTCGAGCATCCGGTAGTGATCGAGAATCTCGTCGGATTCGAACGGCGTCGCCTCCGACGGTGGCTCCGACACGGCGTCGATCTCCGCGTCGCCGTGAAGCATCGTCAACTCGTGTGTATCGGCGCCGATGACGGTCGCCTCCGGCAGGATCCACTCGTACATGCTCGCTCTGAGGTCGTCGTCGTGGGTGACGGCGTACTCGACGTGGACGTCGACGTTGCCTCCCGACCGAAGTCGACGGATGACCTCGCGGGCGTGGCGGTGGGTCTCCTCGTAGCCGTCCTCGACGTGATCCGGCGTGAGGTTGTGATACCCCGCGAGGAGGGCGCCGTCGACCTCATCGCCGACCTGGTCGATCCGCTCGTCGAGCTCGCCGGCCGTCAGGTCGAACTCCGGGGGTCTCGAGGCGGCGATGAACCGGGTGTTTTCCAGCGCGGTCACGCCGAAGAAGTCGTCCCCCTCCCGGAACTCGAACACCCAGTTGATCTTCGTCCGATCCGTGTTGACTGCCTCGGGAAGAGGTACGTACCGCACCTGACCACCCTCGACGGCCGGATACCGCACCTCGTCAGGGTGTTCGAACATCGACAGCTGTCGCTCCGAGACCAGGTAGGTGTACGTGATCGGTGCGGTTCCCAGTGCGGTGAGCAGGTTGGTCATGATCCCCGCCTGGCCGCCCATCTGCTGGCTGTCGGGCTCGAGTTGCGACTCGAGCGTGGCTGCGAACGCGTGGCTCATCGCGATCTCGTCGCCTCGGCCGGCCGCCATCGTGTGCGCGATCGCCGCCGCGAGTTCCCGTTTCGAGTGTAGCGGACTCGACGGCAGTTCGGAACCGGGATCGGACGGTCGGTCGAGGAACGACGCGAGCTCCTCGTCGACCCGGACGATCGCGTCGACGTTCGCGTTGTAGGCGACGAACACCGGCAGACCCTCGAGCGCTGCGATGTCCGCCTCCAGTTGGGAGTGTGCGTCAGGCATGGCACGGCTCCCTCCCAGTCCCAGCGGGATAATCCTGCGGTGGTCGGCGTCCGCCACCCCGTGCGGACTTCCCCGTCGCTCGCGTGGCCAGAGCGACGGATCACTGACACGAGAAGCTGTCCGCCGATGGCTGGACGGTGGCGATACGACGGCCGACAGCCAGTCGTTACCCGAGAACGGTCTCGAGTCGGTCGATCAGGTCGGTGTTGCCGACGTGGACCGGCACGCGCTGGTGGACGTCGGTCGCCTCGACCTCGAGGATCGACTGCGTCCCGTCGGAGGAACGGCCGCCAGCGGCCTCGACGAGGTACGCGATCGGGTTCCCCTCGAACTGCAGGCGGAGTTTGCCGCGGGGGCTGTCCTCGAGGGCGGGATACGCGAAGATCCCGCCGTAGGTCAGCACCTGGTTGACGTCGCCGATCATCGCGCCGCCGTAGCGGAGCTTGTGGCTGGGGTCGGACTCGATTTCGCGAGCGTACTCGCTGAAGTCGTCGGGCCAGTCGGGGACGCGCCCGCCGAAG
>LKMK01000046.1 GCA_001563805.1 Natrialbaceae archaeon B1-Br10_E2g2 | reverse complement strand
GTTCCTCCACCTGGGCTTCCGCCAGCACCGTCTCACAGTCCGGACACCAGTTGACCGCCGCCGCTTCGTACTCGACGAGCCCCGCCCCGTAGAGGCGCTTGAAGAGCCACTGGTTCCACTGGTAGTAGTCCGGTTCACAGGTCGTGATCTCACGCGACCAGTCGTAGCCAAAGCCCATCGTCTCGAGTTCCTCGCGCATCCGCCGGATGCAGGCCTGGGTCCAGGACTCGGGGTCGCTCGCCCGCTCGTAGGCGGCGTTTTCCGCGGGGAGACCGAAGGCGTCCCAGCCCATCGGGTGGAGGACGTCGTCGCCACACATGCGACGATAGCGGGCGTAGGCGTCCGTAATCGCGTAATTACGGACGTGGCCCATGTGGAGTGTCCCCGACGTGTAGGGGAACATCCCGAGGACGTACGTCGGGTCGTCGACGTCGGGGTCGAGCTCGTAGACCTCGTCGCGCTCCCAGACGTACTGCCAGAACTCCTGCACCTGCGCGTGATCGTAATGACTCGTCATTTGGGCTCGAGTACTCCGTTGCCCGTCACTGTGCGTGCCGGCTATATCATTGTTCGCCCACATCTCGGGAGTCGGAGGCTGCGTGTACGGTGGGTGGCCGAAACGCCACGTCGATGCTCGAGGCTGTGGGCTGTCGTTAACAAAGCCCCTCAGCGGAGTAGACACTCAACCCGATGGCCAGTTCGCCACCCGACACCGACGCGTCGGCACTCGCCCTGTTCGGGACCGTCGTGGTCGTCTTTCTCACGTTCTGCCTGCTCGCCGCGGTGTTGATGCCCGGGCTGTTTGGCGCCAGCGAGGACGCGAGTGACGAGGTCGGCGAGTCAGTGAACGGCTCGAGCGACGACGAACCAGCAGGGTTCGACGACACCGACGGGGATGAGGACGACGGCGCCGATACCGACGCCGACTCCGAGGACAACGAGACGAGCGACGAGAGATCAGCTGCCAGCGACGACGAGGAGGTCGACGCAGTAGACGGCACTGACTGGGCTGACGATGGCGACGGGGACGGGGACGCAGAAGACGGTCCAGCGGCCGATACCGAGGCACTCGACGCTGATTCGATTCTCGAGGACCTCGAAATTTCGGACGACGATTCGGAAGCCGAAACGACCGACGATCCTGGTCCCTCCGGCGACGATCAGCCAGGTCCGCCAGACGAGCCTGGTCCCTCCGGTGACGATCAGCCAGACCCGACCGACGACCCCGGCCCGCCAGACGACCCCGGTCCACCGGACGACGCTGGTCCGCCGGACGACGTTCCGGGAAGTGTCGGTCCCGGGAACTGACGATCCGGACCATCGGGAGTTCGAGGAGCCGACACGAGTTGCTCGAGACGGTCACGCGAGTACACGACGATCACGATCTAGAACTGCCTGGCGACGCCGAGTCGTACCGTCCCGACGACGCCGATCACCGCCGATCTGCTCGACGATTACGGCCGAAAAACGAGGCCACAGCGCCGGCCCCGGAGCCGAACTCACTGCGCCCCGGCCGAGACGTCGGTACGCACGTCACCTCGAGCCCGGTCACGACTTGGCGTCCGGTTCGTCCGTCGAGAACCGCTCGGCCAGCAGGTCGGCCATCGGGTCCAGCGAGACGTACACCCGCGCCGCGAGGATCGTCAGCGGCGGCAACGCGATCGCGAGGAACACGACGTCGTAGATCCACGTCATGCCCTCGAACAGGGGCACGATCGCCGGTTCGAGGCCCCGGTGGGCGACCAGCACCGCGACGAAGACGACCAGCAACTGGACGATGTCGCTGACGTCGTCGACCACGTGGGTCGGCCCCTCGAGCGTCGACCGGACCAGTTTTGCGAGCGCAGGCGCCAGGTAAAGCAACAGCGCGACGATCGCGAGCGTCACGACGGCGCCGACGACCGCCGCGAACGTCACCGGCGTGCCCGGAATCAGTCGGTCCACTCCAGGCAGAAGCGACACCAGTGACAGCAAAAACAGCAGCGAGAGGGTCGTGAGCACAAGCTTGCCGATCGTTCGGACGGTCTCGTACTCGATCGCGGGTGTATCGGTTTGCGTATCAGTCATCGTTGCACTCGAGTGGGCGTCCCCGGTCGGACAAATAAGTAGCCGGTCGTGAACGTCCGTTCTCGAGAGATCAAATCTTTCAAAACCGTTTACGCTCCGGTCTGGCGGCCCACGTGCCCGCTTCCACGCCGCCACTGCCGACACTCCTCCCAACGCCGACGCACTCGATTCCCCTGGCCGTGGCTCCCGAACACGCTTTTATCTTCTGGGGTGCTACCAGAGCACATGGGTCTCTGGAGTTCACTCCGGCGCACGCTCGAGCCATCTCGAGACCCCGACCCGTCGATCGCCGGCGCCTACTGGTGTGACGACTGCTCGGTCCGCCAGCCCGTCACCGCAGACGAACTCGATGACGACCGCGACTGTCCGTCGTGTGGTCAGCCGATGCGACTCGAGCGATCGATGGGCGACGGCTGTGCGTGCTGATCGACACTTGTCGGTGGCGCAGCCGCTGTCGGAGAGTGGCGCCGCTCGAGATGTGAGAAAATTCATGTAAAATATTTTACATAGTCCCGGGCGGATTCGAACCGCCGTCCTGGGCTTGCTTCCGTGACGGCCGTAACCGAACACGTCCAAAGGCCCAGATGATTGGCCACTACACCACGGGACTTCTCACAGCGATCATCGGTAGGCCACCGTCACACAATAGTGTTACTTTTCGCCGTCGAGTGAAACGGTGATCGTCCCGTCTTCGGCACGACGGTGACAGCTTCGACAGAGCGTAATCACGTTGTCCATCGTATGTGCCTGCTCGAGCCGATCGAACGACCGAACCGGTCGACGGTGATGGACATCTGGATTTCGGCCGATCTCGTCCCGCCCACTCCCACAGTGTTGACACTCGTAGTCGTCGCGCTCGAGCGCCTGACGCCGGATGCGCCACCACGATCGGCCGTACTCGATCGGTCCGCCTTCCCACTGGTGGTGGTCGGGGCCGACGACGTTCTCGGAGAGCCACTCGCCGTGGCATTCCCGCGAACAGAAACAACCCTGTGTTCGCTTCTCGAGCAGTCTGGGACGAACCTCGAGTGCCGCACCGCAGGTTCGACACTCGGTCGTAATGCGCTCTCCTTTTTGAGACGGATTCTCCGGAAGGAGTCCGTCCGCTGTCTCGACGCAGTCCGGACAGTACACACCGGGCTTGTCCGACGGATAGTACTCGAACGCCGAGTTGCACGATTTGCACGTCGCCGTCTCTTTGCCGCCCTTCCAGTGACCGTTGTGTTCCCCGGCGTTTGGGTTACAGTCGTCGCAGAATTTCCGTCGGGACTTCGGGTCGTAGAACTCGACTCCACACCCCTTGCAGGTGCGGTTCGGGAGCGGTTGGCCGTGAACCTTCGTATGGTGCTGGCGCATTCCGCGTTCCGTCGTGAGAGAGGTGCCACACGTCGGGCAGTCCATGCCCCCGTTCGCGTCGCTATCGGTGATAAACTCGAGGAGCCGAAACCGCGAGCCGAGCCAGTCTAGAGGTAGCCTTCCTCGGCCAGTCGCTCGATACCCTCGCGCAGGCGCTCTTCGCTCGCGGCGTACGAAATGCGGGCGTAGCCAGGAGTGCCGAAGGCGCTGCCCGGCACCGTCGCGACGTGGGCGTCCTCGATGGCACCCTCACACCAGGCCTGATCGTCGTCGTCGACGGGGAGCATCATGTAGAACGCGCCCTCGGGGACGGCGACGTCGACGTCGTGCTCGGCGAGCAGGTCGACGACCAGATCCCGACGTGCCTCGAAGGCGTCGACCATCTCGGCGACGGCGTCGTCGGTGTTCTCGAGCGCTTCGATGCCGGCGTGCTGGACGAAGTTCACCGCCGAGGAGACGGAGTGGCTGTGGAGTTTGCCGGCCTGGTCGATCAGTTCCTCGGGGCCGGCGAAGTAGCCGAGTCGCCAGCCGGTCATCGAGTAGGCTTTCGAGAAGCCGTTGACGGTGATCGTCCGGTCGGCCATCCCCTCGAGCGTGCCGAGGCTCGTCGGCTCGACGCCGTAGGTGATCTCCTTGTAGATCTCGTCGGAGACGACGGTGACGTCGTGTTCGACGGCGAGGTCGCGGACGCCCTCGAGCGCGGCGTCCGTGTAGACGGCGCCGGTCGGGTTCGACGGCGAGTTGACGACCAGCAGGTCGGTGTCGTCGGAGACGGCCTCGGCGAGGTCGTCGAGGGCCGGCTCGAGCTGGAAGTCGTGGGCCGAGAGGTCGACGCGGGTGAGATCGCCGCCGGCCATCTTCACCATCGCCTCGTAGGAGACCCACGCGGGGTCGAGCAGGACGACCTCGTCGCCGTCCTGAACGAGTGCCTGCACGATCTCGTACAGCGCCTGTTTCGCGCCGGGGGTGACGATGATCTCGTCGGCCGTGTGATCGAGCCCGTCGTCGGCCAGTTTGTCGGCGATCGCCTCTCGAAGCTCGAGGATGCCGGCCGAGGTCGTGTAGCCGGTGTGGCCGGCGTCCATCGCGTCCTGACCGGCGTCGGTGATGTTTCGCGGCGTCGGGAAGTCGGGTTCGCCGACGGAGAGGTCGACGACGTCGGCGCCGTCTGCCTCGAGTTCGGTCGCGAGCGCGGAGATCGCGAGGGTTGCGGACGGTTCGACTCGGGTTACGCGGTCGGTAAATTCCATGGACATGGCTGGTTCCTGTAATCGATTACTGTGGGTCGGGAAGTTCGGTCGCGAGGTCGAGTGCGCCGTCGACGGCTTTCGCCGCGTTCTCGACGCGTTCTCGCGCCTCGGCGGCGGACATCCCGGGCCCCGTTACGCCGAGGGTGACGGGGGTGTCACGCTCGAGACTGACGTCGGCGAGTCGCTGGGCGGCCGCGTCGGTGATCACCTGGTCGTGATCGGTGTCGCCCGTGATGACCGTGCCGACCACGGCGACGGCATCGACGGCCTCGAGGCGGGCCAGCCGGTCCGCGGCCAGCGGCGCGTCGTACACGCCGGGGACACGGACCGTCTCGTACACCTCGGCGCCGGCGTCGCTCGCCGCCTCGAGGGCGACCTCCTCCATCTGCTCGGTGATCGGCCGGTTGAACTCAGCGACCACCAGTCCGAGCGTGGTCATATGCGAGGCGAAGAGAGGGCGGGTAAAAGAGGTACCGTTCTCGGCGAACGTCCCCGTCCGCTGGGAATCGACTCGCGACTCCGTCGGTCGGTTACGGCTCGTCGCCGGACAGTCGTCGGAGTGAAGCGCGTTCTTGGTCAAATAGGTGCTAACACCCGAGACAGATGGGCGAGTGAAACCGACGACGGCCTCGAGCCGCGAGCGATTCGGGGACGGTCGATCGAGAGGCCCGAAGTAGACGATTGAGAATCCTTAAGCGCGGGCACGGCCAACCGGCGCGCAATGACGACGTTACGGACGCCTGGCCCAACAGTCGGGGTAGTGGGCGGTGGACAGCTCGGCCGAATGCTCGCCGAGGCCGCCGCGCCGCTCGGGGTCGAAGTGATCGTGCTCGATCCGACGCCGGGCTGCCCGGCGGCGCTCGTCGCCCGCGACCAGCTCGTCGCCGACTTCGACGACGAAGGCGCCATCCGCGAACTCGCCTCGCGCGCCGACGTTCTCACGTTCGAGATCGAACTCGCCGACCAGGCGGCCCTCGATCGCGTCAGCGAGGACACCGGGACGCCAGTCCACCCGAAGCCGGAGACGCTCGAGACGATCCACGACAAACTCGTCCAGAAGCGCGAACTCGAGGCCGCGGGCGTCCCCGTCCCGCCGTTTCGCGAGGTCGAGGACGCCGACGACGTCCGTGCGGCGATCGACGACTACGGCGCCCCCGTGATGCTCAAAGCCCGCACCGGCGGCTACGACGGCCGCGGAAACGTCCCCGTCGAGTCGAAAGCCGAGGCCGAAGCGGCCCTCGAGTCGGTCGCCGGCCCCGCGATGGTCGAGGCCTTCGTCGACTTCGAACGCGAGATTTCGGTCATCGCCGCGAAGGGCCACGACGAGATCGCCACCTTCCCCATCGGCGAGAACGTCCACGAAGCGGAGATCCTGCGCGAGACGATCGTCCCCGCGGGCTCGAGCGACGAGGTGACCGAACGGGCTCGCGACGTCGCCGCCGACGTCCTCGAGGTGATGGCGGGTCGCGGGGTTTACGGCATTGAACTGTTTGAGACGCGCGAGGGCGAGGTGTTACTCAACGAGATCGCGCCGCGACCGCACAACTCGGGCCACTGGACGATCGAGGGCGCCCACAGTTCGCAGTTCGAACAGCACGTCCGCGCCGTGCTCGGGTGGCCCCTCGGGGCGACCGACCTGCGTGCGCCGACGGTCTCGAAGAACCTGCTCGCCGACGTCGACGAGTCCCGGGACGCCGCGCTCTCGGGCGTCGACTCGATCCTCGAGACGCCCGGCGCGAGCCTCCACTGGTACGGCAAACGCGAAGCCCGACCCCTGCGAAAGATGGGCCACCTGACGGTGTGTGCACGCGAAACCGAATCCACCGACGAGTTGCTCGAGGTCGCCCGGGAACTCGAGGGAGCGGTCACGTTTACGGAGGACTGACAGGATGGCACGGAGCGTAACCGATCTCATCGACCGACTGCACCGCGAGGCCGACCAGGACCGCCCGACCGAGGAGACTCCGGACGTGGGCATCGTCATGGGCTCGGACAGCGACCTCGAGACGATGATGACCGGCGGGAACCGTCCCGGCGCGTACGACGCGTTCGTCGACGAACTCGGCTTCGCCGAACAGACCGACTACGAGGACGCACCGAACGAGCGGTTCACATTCGAGACGTACGTCACCTCGGCCCACCGCACGCCCGACCTGATGACGGCGTACGCCGAGACGGCCGAGGACCGCGGCCTCGAGGTCATCATCGCGGGCGCGGGCGGCAAGTCCGCCGACCTGCCGAACATGACCGCCTCGATCGCGTACCCGCTGCCGGTCATCGGCGTGCCGGTCCAGGAGAAGTCCGTCGACAGCGTCATCGGCATGCCCGCGGGGGCGCCGCTGGTCGCCGTCGACGCCGGCAAATCGTTCAACGCCGCGCTCTCGGCCGCCCAGATCCTCGGCCGGCAGTACGACGAGGTTCGCGAGCGACTCGTCGCGTACCACGACGGCCTGCGCGGGGGCGTCGGCGACGTCTCGCGGGAGCTCCACGACGACGGCGTCGAGCGCTTCCGGGCCCGCGACCGGTAGTCGGTCGGACCGACTCGGCGAGTAATCAGGCCTTGGGCGCTCTGACTGACTGATTTCGATCAGCCACGGAGCCGCCGGCGGCCGAACGACCGACCGCATTGCGGCGAGCTACGGAAGGTGCCGCTCGAGCCGACCCGGCCGCGGCAGACGTCGGCTGCTTCACAGCGATACGTACTGACCGAGGACGCACCGACTGGCGACCGAACGTCGGCGACTGGCCCGATCGGTAATCGATCGTTACCGTTTCGTTCTACTCCGTTGATTCGTACATATAGTATAAGGCGATTATTCAGGCAAGTCCCTGGCCGCTGAAGGCGGTTTGTAGCCCGTGTTAGGCCGAAAAACGAACAATCAACCCTTATGTGCATGCGGTTTGAACTCCCGAACGTTACGGAGATGAACGATTGGATAGCGATCGGGGCGTTGGCGCTCGTCGGACTGCTGATACCGCTTGCGATGATGACGGTATCGTACCTCCTGCGGCCGAGCGTCCCCGAAACGAGTAAACGTGCCACCTACGAGAGTGGCGAGGTGCCGACCGGTGGGACCCGCATCCGGTTCAACATCCAGTACTACATGGTCGCACTCTTGTTCGTCGTCTTCGATATCGAAACCGTCCTCCTGTTTCCGTGGGCGGTCGTGTATCTGGATGCGATCGAGTCGGACGCGGTGTCGCTACTCGAGATTCTCGGACCGATGGTCGCGTTCGTCGCGATCCTGCTCGTCGGTCTCGGCTGGGCGTGGCGCAGCGGTGCAGTACAGTGGGCACAGACACCCCGTCAGGTGGACGATACGTGAGCGACAATGAGTAACGACGACCCCAGACAATCGATCGAGGGAAGTACCGCCCCGTCGACGGCGACCCAGGACGCCCGAATGGGCGCCGGCGTCGACGACCGGTTCAACTCGAAGCTTCGCGAGGCGTTCGGCGCGTCGCCGTTCATCCTCACGAAGTTCGACGAGTTCATGAACTGGGTCCGCGGGAACTCGATGTTCATGCTGCAGTTCGGAATCGCCTGCTGTAGCATCGAGATGATTCACACCTACGCGATCAAACACGACATCGACCGCTACGGCGCCGGCGTTCCACGCGCCTCGCCGCGGCAAGCCGACGTCATGATCGTTCCCGGGACGATCGTCTCGAAATTCGGCCCGCGCATGAAGCGCGTCTACGACCAGATGCCCGAACCGAAGTTCGTCGTCGGGATGGGTTCGTGTACGATCTCCGGCGGCCCCTTCCAGGAGGGCTACAACGTCGTGAAAGGCGCCGAGGAGATCATCCCCGTCGACATCCACGTTCCCGGCTGTCCGCCCCGACCCGAGGCGCTGATCTACGGCGTCCTCAAACTCCAGGAGCGGATCCAGAACGGCGAGTCCTCCCCCGTCGTCGTCAAGCCGTACGAACTCGAGCGCTTCGGCGACCTGGAACGGGACGAACTGGTACAGAAACTGGCCGACGAGATCGACGAAGACGACCTCGTCATGCGGTACAACTGGGCTGATTCACCATGAGCACGGGAGTCGAAGAGACGCCGGACGTCGAACGCGAAGCCGAACTCGAGGAACTGCTCGGCGACCGCGTACTCGCGAGGGAGACACACCTGAACGCACCTGGCGTCGTCGTCAACCCCGGTGACGTCCAGGACGTGCTGTTTACGCTTCGCGACGAGGCGGGCTACGACCACTGTTCGTGTGTGACCGCCCAGCAGTACGAGGATCGCTACGAGACGATCTATCACCTCAAGAAGTTCGCTGACCCGACCGACGAGGTGAGCGTCGTCGTCCCGACGCCGCTCGACGCGCCGGTCAGCCAGAGCGCCGAACCGGTGTACCGGACGGCCGACTGGCACGAGCGCGAGGCGTACGACCTGGTGGGAATCCAGTACGACGACCACCCGGATCTGCGACGAATCCTCCTGCCCGAGACGTGGCAGGGACACCCGCTCTCCGGCGACTACGACCAGGACAAACCCCAGGTCGTGACGCTCTCGGAGCATGCGAATCCGCTGTTGCCGGACCACCGGGATTCGGAGGGAGACACGATGTTCCTGAACGTCGGGCCCCACCACCCGGCAACCCACGGCGTGCTCCACGTCAAGACGGTGTTAGACGGCGAGACCGTCGTCGACGCCGAACCCGACATCGGCTACCTCCACCGCTGTGAGGAGCAGATGTGCCAGCAGGGGACCTACCGACACCAGATCATGCCCTACCCCGATCGGTGGGACTACGTCTCCTCCGGCCTGCTGAACGAGTGGGCCTACGCGCGGGCGATCGAGGATCTCGCCGACGTCGAGGTCCCCGAATACGCGCAAGTGATCCGGACCATGGGCGCAGAGCTGTGCCGGATCGCCTCGCACATGCTCGCGCTCGGAACGTTCGCACTCGACGTCTACGGCGAGTTCACCGCGACGTTCATGTACACGTTCCGCGACCGCGAGATCATCCAGGACATCCTCGAAGATCTGACCGGCCAGCGGATGATGTTCAACTACTTCCGCGTCGGCGGCGTCGCCTGGGACCTGCCGGAACCCCGCGAGGAGTTCTTCGCCCAGACGCGTGACTTCCTCGACGAACTCCCGGCGAAGGTCGACGAGTACAACGACCTCATCACGACCAACGAAATCTTCCAGCTTCGCTGTGTCGACACCGGCGTTCTCGAGCCCGACGTCGCGAAGCAGTACGGCTGTACGGGCCCGGTCGCTCGCGGCTCGGGCGTCGATTACGACCTCCGCCGTGACGATCCCTACGGCTACTACCCCGAACTCGAGTGGGACGTCGTCACCGAGGGCGGCTGTGACAACTACAGCCGCGTCCTCGTGCGTATGCAGGAAGTCGAGGAGTCCGCGAAGATCGTCGAGCAGTGTCTCGACATCCTCGAGAGCTGGCCCGAAGACGAACGCGACATCCAGGCCAACGTGCCGCGGACACTGAAACCGGACGCCGACACCGAGGTCTATCGCGCCGTCGAGGCTGCAAAGGGCGAACTCGGCATCTACATGCGATCCGACGGCACCGACAAGCCGGCCCGCTTCAAGATCCGCAGCCCGTGTTTCTCGAACCTGCAGGCGCTCGGCGAGATGACCGAAGGGGAGTACATCCCCGACCTGGTCGCTTCGCTCGGCAGCCTGGACATCGTGCTCGGGGAGGTGGATCGATGACGGCGGCGGCGACCTTCTTCCCGTTACAAAACGGCGAGACGGTGCTGTTGCCGGAACGGCTGGCCGACCTCACCGGCCTCGGTGAGTTCGGCGTCGCCGGCGAGTTGCTCGCGGCGTTTATCGCCGCGTTCATCGTCGCGAACATCATGCTCGCGATGACCGGCGTCGCCGGTCCGTGGGCCAAACGAAAGATAACCGCGTCGTTCACCGACCGGATCGCAGTCAACCACCTGGGTCCGGGCGGCATTCTGATCATCGTCGCCGACTCGGTCCGACTGCTCTCGAAGGAGAACATCATCCCCGAGAACGCGGACCGACCGGCGTACGACCTCGCGCCGATCGTCATCGCTGGATCGGCGCTGCTCGGCTTCGCCGTGATCCCGATGGGAAGCGGCATCCACCTCGCCGACCCCGAAGTCGGACTGGCGTTCGTCTTCGCGGTCGCCGGGATCGCCTCGATCGGCCTCGTGATGGCCGGCTACGCCTCCGGGAACAAGTACTCGATGCTCGGCGGGCTGCGTGCGGTCGCACAGAACATCGCCTACGAGATCCCGCTCGTCGTGACCGGGATGTCGGTCGTGCTCTTTGCCGGCTCGCTCCAGATGGGAACGATCGTCGAAGCACAGGCCGAACCGCTGGTGACGATCGCGGGCGTGACGATCCCGTCGTGGTTCGCACTCGTCAACCCGTTCGCGTTCGTGCTGTTCCTGATCGCGAACTTCGCGGAGGTCGGACGGAACCCGTTCGACATGCCGGAAGCACCGGCCGAACTGATCGCTGGCTACCAGACCGAGTACTCCTCGGTCTACTTCGTGCTGGTCTATCTCGGGGAGTTCCTGCACATCTTCCTGGGCGGGGCGATCATCGCAACGATCTTCCTCGGCGGACCGGCCGGCCCAGGACCGGCGGAGCTGGGCATCGTCTGGTTCATCATCAAGATCTGGGGCGTGTTCTTCCTGACCCAGTGGCTCCGCTCTGCGATTCCACGGGTCAGAATCGACCACCTGATCGAGATCGGCTGGAAGGGACTGCTGGTGCTCGCCTTCGCAAACCTCTTCCTGACCGCAGCGATCGTCGGAGTGATAGCATGATCGGACTTCTCAAATCGATGGCGACGACGATGAAACACGCACTGGATGGCTCTACCTTCACGGTGGAGTATCCGAAGACCGCACCGGACGTCTCCCCGCGGTTCAGGGGCGTCCACAAGTTCAGTCAGGAACGGTGTATCTGGTGTCGCCAGTGTGAGAACGTCTGTCCGAACGACACCATCCAGATCGTGATGGACGACAAGCGAAACGGCGAACAGTACAACCTCCACATCGGCCAGTGTATCTACTGCCGACTCTGTGAGGAGGTCTGTCCCGTCGACGCCATCCTGCTCACCCAGAACTTCGAGTTTACGGGCGACACCAAACAGGATCTGGTCTACAACAAAGACCAACTGCGAGCCGTACCGTGGTACAAGGACATCGATCCCCTCGAGTCGCGCGAACCCGATCGGGGCGCGTGGATCGGCGAGGGTGAAGGAGACGTCGACTACCAGTAACTATGATGCAAACAATCGCGTTCGCGCTGTTCGCGGCCCTCACCCTCGGAAGCGCGCTGGGGGTGGTGCTCTTGCGTGACCCCTGGCACTCGGCGCTCATGCTCGGGGTGGCACTGCTCAGCATCGCGGTCCACTACGTGATGCTGGCGGCGGAGTTCGTCGCCATGATGCAGATCCTCGTCTACGTCGGCGGGGTGCTCATCCTCATCACGTTCGCCGTGATGCTCACCCAGCGCGAGGAGCCGACCGACGCGGACGCCGACGAGGTGGCACAGACATGACGAACCGACCGAGACTCCACACGAGTGGCACCCTCGCACCCGGGTTGCTCGCAGTCGTCCTTTTCGTCGTGATGGCGACGATCGCGTGGACGACCCAGTTCGGGGAGATGAGCGGCTATCCCGACGGCATCGCGATCACCTCCGAGATCGGGTACGCGATGTTCAACCTGGAGGCGCTCCAGTCGGGTGAGGGGGCGATCGGCGACACCGAGCCCTTCCTCGTCGCGTTCATCCTGATCGCGATCGTCCTGGACGCCGCCCTCGACGCGTCGCTGGTCCTCGCAAAGCGCGAGGAAGGCGGCGAGCCCGTCTCGCCGCTGGCCAGCCGGAGCGACGGGGCCGGACCGGCCGCCGGCGGCGCAGTTACCGACGGCGGTCACGAGACGCACTCGAGCGTCGGCCCCAGCGACGGGGCTCGAGACGACGGAGGTGAGTCCCGATGACGATTCCGATCGAGTACTACGTGCTGCTGTCGATGGGGCTGTTCTGTATCGGCCTCTTCGGCATCCT
Source organism: Natrialbaceae archaeon B1-Br10_E2g2 (assembly GCA_001563805.1). Classification (GTDB taxonomy): domain Archaea; phylum Halobacteriota; class Halobacteria; order Halobacteriales; family Natrialbaceae; genus Natrarchaeobaculum. Next base: position 3,413 of record LKMK01000046.1, on the reverse strand, counting down.
GACGCGTCGTAACGCACTGATGTTCCTCATGTCCGTCGAGCTCATGATGAACGCGGCGGTCATCAACCTGATCGCGTTCGCGTTCTATCACGGTAACCTCACGGGGCAGGTCTTCGCGCTGTTCGCGATGGCCCTCGCTGCGGCGGAGGTCGCCGTCGGCCTCGGGATCATCCTGGTGTTGTATCGTAACTTCCGTGACGTCGACGTCACGGTACCGACGACGATGAGGTGGTAAGATGGAAGGCGCATTCGACTACGCACCGGCGATTGCACTGTTCCCGCTCGTGGCGTTCGTCGTCGCGCTCGCGTTCGGCAAGTACATGCCGAAGAAGGGCGCGATCGCAGGCATCGCCGCGACGGGCGGCTCGTTGCTGCTCTCGCTGTGGATGCTGGCGGCCGTCGCGAGCGGCGAGACCTACCACGAGACGCTTTATACGTGGGCGGTCGGTGACGCGGCGAGCCAGACCGGCGTCTCCGGGATCGAGTTCACGTTCGGTATCCTGATCGACCCGCTCGCGGCGCTGATGCTCGTGATCGTCTCGCTGGTCGCGTTCCTCGTCCACGTCTTCAGCCTCGGCTACATGAACGCCGAAGGCGAGACCGGCCTCCCGCGATATTACGCCGGGCTCGGCCTCTTTACGTTCAGCATGCTCGCGTTCGTCTACGCGGACAACCTGCTGATGGCGTTTATGTTCTTCGAGCTCGTGGGCCTCTGTTCGTTCCTGCTGATCGGCTTCTGGTTCCGCACGAAGTCGGCTCCCTCGGCGGCGAAGAAAGCGTTCCTCGTCACCCGCTTCGGTGACTACTTCTTCCTGCTGGGGGTCGTCGCCATCGGCGCGACCTTCGGGACGCTCCAGTTCGCCGGCGACGGCTCGTTCGTCGCCGCGGCGGAGACTGCCATCGCCGACGGCGAGACGCTGTTCGGCTTCGGCGCCGAGACCTGGGTGACCATCACCGGACTCCTGGTGTTAGGCGGCGTCGTCGGCAAGTCCGCACAGTTCCCGCTGCACACCTGGCTGCCCGACGCGATGGAGGGCCCGACCACCGTCTCCGCGCTGATTCACGCAGCGACGATGGTCGCCGCTGGCGTCTACCTCGTCGCACGGATGTTCGGCTACTACGCACAGTCGCCGACCGCACTCGCGATCATCGCCTTCGTCGGCGGCTTCACCGCACTGTTGGCGGCGACGATGGGTGTCGTCAAAGACGACATCAAACAGGTGCTGGCGTACTCCACCATCAGCCAGTACGGCTACATGATGCTGGGACTTGGCGTCGGCGGCTACGTCGCCGGAGTCTTCCACCTCATGAACCACGCCTTCTTCAAGGCGTTGCTGTTCCTCGGCGCCGGCGCCGTCATCGTCCTCATGCACCACGAACAGGACATGTGGAAGATGGGTGGCCTCAAGGAGAAAGCGCCGATCACCTACTACACGTTCCTCGCGGGGGCGCTCGCGCTCGCCGGGATCATCCCGTTCTCGGGTTTCTGGTCGAAAGACGAGATCCTCTACGACGCGATGATCGTCGGCTTAGAGGAGCCGCTGATCATGGCGGCCTACGCGATGGGGCTCGTGGCCGTCTTCTTCACCGGCTTCTACACCTTCCGGATGGTCTTTTTGACCTTCCACGGCGAGCCCCGCTCGGAAGCGGCCGAAGACCCCCACCCCGTGGGCTGGTCGATCAAGGCACCACTGATCGTCCTCGGTGTGCTCGCGCTCGTCGCGGGCGCCGCCAACCTCGCTCCCGTCGCCAAGCTCGTGGGCGTGGACATCGTCTTCCTCGAGCACTGGCTCGACGGCGAATTTGGCGCGGTCGAGGGACTGACGTACTCGGCCTACGGCGACCTGCTCGCCTACGAGACCGGCGTCGTCGGCTCCGAACAGCTGACCGTCCTCATCGCAGCGGGGCTCTCGTTGCTGCTCGCGTTCTCCGGTGCCGGGCTCGCCTGGAAGCTGTACAACGTGCCCGAACCGGTCGAACACAAGGAGAACCTCGGCTCGGCCGGGAAAGTCGTCGAGGACAACTACTACCAGGACGAGTACCAGGTCTGGCTCGCCGAAGGCCTCACGCTCCCGCTGGCTCGAGCCGCGGATCGGTTCGACCAGACGGTCATCGACGGCGTCGTCAACGGCGTCTCGACGGCCAGCCTGTTCGGCAGTAGCTGGATGAAACGACTCCAGACCGGTATCGTGACGAACTACGCGGCGCTGCTCGTGACAGGATTCATCGTCCTGTTACTCGTGCTCGGAGTCCTCGGAGGCTGGTTCATATGATGATCGAGATGCTCATTGCGGTCGCACTGATCGGCGCGGCGGTCGTCTTCGTCGCACCGAACCGCGTCGCGGGGAAGCTGGCGTTCCTGATCAGCCTCGTCCCCGCGGCCCTGTCGCTGTGGATGTTCTCGGCCTTCGACGGCAGCGGCAACGCCTTACTTGACGGCGAACTCGCCTTCGAGACCCAGGCCGAGTGGATCCAGTTCGGCGACTACGCGATCTCGTGGTTCGTCGGCCTGGACGGCATCTCCCTGCCGCTGGTCGTGCTGACGACGATCCTTACAACGCTTGCGATCATGAGCTCGTGGACGCCGATCGACGAGCGCGAGTCGCAGTTCTACGGGCTCGTGCTCTTTATCGAGGCGAACCTGATCGGCGTCTTCGCGGCGCTGGACTTCTTCGTCTGGTTCATCTTCTGGGAGGCCGTCCTGATCCCGATGTATCTCCTGATCGGTATCTGGGGCGGCCCGCGCCGGAAGTACGCCGCGATCAAGTTCTTCGTCTACACGAACGTGGCCTCGCTGGTCATGTTCGGTGCGTTCATCGCGCTCGTCTTCGGGCTCGGTGACGCCGTCACGAGCTTCGCGCTGCCCGAAGTCGCGGATGCGATGCTCGACGGCGGTCCCGACGGCTTCCTCGGCGTCGACGGGCCGACGCTGGCCTCGCTCGTCTTCGTGGCCATGTTCCTCGGCTTCGCGGTGAAGGTGCCGATCGTCCCGTTCCACACGTGGCTGCCGGACGCGCACGTCGAAGCGCCGACGCCCGCCTCGGTGTTGCTGGCCGGCGTTCTGCTGAAGATGGGGACCTACGCCCTGCTCCGGTTCAACTTCACGATGTTCCCGGAGCAGGTCGCCGCGTACGCCGTTCCGATCGCCGCGGTCGCGGTGATCAGCGTCATCTACGGCGCGATGCTCGCGCTGGCCCAGACCGACCTGAAACGGATCGTCGCCTACTCCTCGGTCTCGTCGATGGGCTACGTCATCCTCGGCCTGATCGCCTACACGCAGTTCGGGGTCGGCGGCGCGACCTTCCAGATGGTCTCTCACGGCCTCATCTCGGGGCTGATGTTCATGGCGGTCGGCGTTATCTACAACGCGACCCATACCCGGATCGTCAGCGACATGTCCGGGCTCGCAGATC
>LKMK01000045.1 GCA_001563805.1 Natrialbaceae archaeon B1-Br10_E2g2 | reverse complement strand
GCTTGGCCCGTGCGGGCGGTGCCATCCACCTGACTTGGACTCGCGTCCGAGTCTGACTCGGGCAGGCTCGCGTTTTTGATACCGGGTGAACGCCAAACCACACCCACTTTTCCCGAGTTGTTACTTCCAGAAACGACCCCAGCAGTCATAAAACCATGGAAAGCGGGGTGAAAGTGAGGCGATTCACGCCCGCCCTGTTCGGTCCTCGGTTTCGACAGCAAGTGTCGGAACACTCGTTCCTCACGGGAAGGGCGGGACTCTCTCGCTGAATCAAGGTAGCGTTCGCTCGAGGCGGCCACCCAGTCGAACGTTCGTCCAGTTTTTGCCCGTTAGGGGAGGCTATTAGAACAGCGAGGCCGAATGAGTACCCAATGATCGACATCCGATTCTCGGAGGCAGAACTCGAGCAGCGACGCGACCACCTCACCGACTTCATCCGCCAACAGGTCGACGACGCAGGGGCCGAGGGCGCCGTACTCGGCCTCTCCGGTGGGATCGACAGCACCCTGACCGCCCACCTCGCCGTCGACGCCCTCGGCGCCGACCAGGTCCACGGTCTCGTCCTCCCGGCCGAGGTCAGCAGCGAGGACAACATGAGCGACGCCGAACGGGTCGCCGAATCCCTCGAGATCTCCGCCGACGTGATCGAGGTCGAACCGATCGTCGACGCGTTGCTCGCAGCCTACCCCGAAGCCGAGGGCGATCACGTGGCCGTCGGGAACGCTCGTGCTCGCGTGCGTGCGGTGTTGAACTACCTCGTCGCCAACCACGAAAACCGGCTCGTGCTGGGGACGGGCAACCGCAGCGAGGCCGCCGTCGGCTACTTCACGAAGTACGGCGACGGCGCGGTCGACTGTCACCCGATCGGCAACCTCTACAAGGTGCAGGTCCGCCAGCTGGCCCGTCACCTCGGCGTTCCCGACGACCTCGTCTCGAAACCCGCAACCGCCGAGCTGTGGGCCGACCAGACCGACGAAGGCGAGCTGGGAATCGACTACGAGACGCTCGATGCGATCCTCGCGACGCACATCGACGGGCCGCTGTCGGACGACGCGACCTGCCGACTGCTCGAGGTCGACGCCGAGACCGTCACACACGTCCGCGAAATGTACGAGGCAAGCGAGCACAAACGCAACGCGCCGCCGGCGCCCGAGCCGCTGAACTAAGCGGAAGCGTCGACGAGGGTTCGAACCCAGCTCTCACGCCGATGGGAGAACCGCCACGATACGGAGCCGTCGGTAATCCGCGATCCACGTACCATCCGCAAATAGGTCCTCGCGCAGGTCGTCCTCGACGGCCGCCACGACCACCTCGCGTTCGTCGTCGGGGACCGCCGCCAGGAGGTCGTCACCGAACAGCTCGAGCCACGCGGCGAGTCCGTCGGCGCCCCCGTCCAGTTCGGTCGGCCGATCGAACATCCGCGCGTACCGTACCTCGAAGCCGTGGGCCTCGAGTCGGCTGGCGTACTCGCCGACGGACGGGAAGTACCACGGATTATCGGCTGTGTAGCCGCGACGCTCGAGTTCGCCGTCGACGGCGCCGACGATCGCCGCCACGTTTCCGGTCCCGCCGAGTTCGGCGACGAACCGGCCGCCGGGAGCGAGCGCGCCGGCGACCGACTCGAGGACGGCGTCCTGGTCTCGGATCCAGTGTAAGGCGGCGTTCGAGAAGACGGCGTCGAACGGCTCGGCGAACGCGAATTCACGAGCGTCGGCGCGGACGAACTCGCAGTCCGGATAGGTGTCGCCGGCCGTCGCGAGCATCTCGGGAGAGCGGTCGAGTCCGACGACCGACGCGCCAGTCTCGGCGATCCGTCCCGTCAGGTGTCCGGTTCCACAGCCGAGGTCGAGGATTCGTTCGTCGGCCGTCGGCTCGAGCAGGTCGAGGACGTCCGCGCCGTACTCGTAGACGAACGAGTGGGCGTCGTCGTACGCCCTCGAGTCCCATTCCGGCTCGGCGTCGCTCGATCGGTCCATTACCGCTCGATGGGACCCAGCCGATCTTAAAGATGGGGAGCGTCGCCTACTCGAGTGCCGCGGTCACGTCGTCGGCGTGTGCCTCGACGAGTTCGCCGAAGGCGCGAGCCTCGCGTCGTTCCTGCGTGGCCCGCTCGGCGTCGTCGCGGATGCGGCGTTTGACCAGCTCGAGTGCGTCGTGGGCGTTGGTCGCGACCGACTCGGCGACGACTCGGGGATCGTCTTCGATCCGGGAGATCAGGCCCATCCGCAGTGCCTCCTCGGCGTCGACCGTCCGGCCACTGAGCGTGAACTCGAGGGCGTCGCCCGTCCCGAGGACGCGCGGCAGTCGGATCGTCCCGCCCCAGGCGCCGAACAGGCCGAACGTGACCCCTGGCTCGCCGTACGTCGAGTCCGGCGTCCCGACGCGAACGTCGCAGGCGAGCGCGAGCTCGAGACCGCCGCCGCGGGCCGGGCCGTCGATGCCGGCGACGACGACTGCTGGCGAGTCCTCGATCGTCCGTGCGACCCGCTGGCCCAGCCGGGCGAAGGCCGCGGCCCGCTCGCGGTCGCCATTCAGGTCGCCCACGGCCTCGAGGTCGGCACCCGCACAGAACGCCGACCCGCGTCCAGTGAGGTAGATCACCGGCTCGTCGGCGTCGGCCACCGCCGCCTCGAGCTCCTCGAGTCCGTCGACGGTCAGGGCGTTGCGAACCGCGGGCCGATCGAGCGCGATGGTCCTGATCGATCCCGCATCGTCGATCGTGACGTCGATCATGCCCCCAGTCGATCGGGCGTTTCCAAAGGCCTTTGCCTCCTCCGTCGTAAGCTCCTTTCAATGGAGACGGCCGACAACTGTCGGCGTGCCGCGTTCGAATCTGTAGCGGACGTCGAACCACCGCGGTTGCACGATCTCGTCGAATCCATCCTCGAGACGGCGTCGATGGTCCCCGGCGCGCTCACGCTCGAAAGCGCCGCCACGGCAGCCAGCGACGCGAGAGCTACCCTCGAGGAGCCGACCGACGAGATCACCCCCGAAACCGACACCTTCCTCGCCCACGCCGCCGGCGTCCAGCTCATCTACGAGGGGCTCAGACTCACGCGAACGCTGGCCCACGAGGAGCCCTGGACCGCCGCCGACGCGAACGGCGACGGCGACCTCGAGATCCTGGCGGCCGACATCCTCGTCGCCCGCGGGTTCTATCTGCTCGCCCGGACGGACGCCGCCGGGAAGGCCGTCCAGACGGTCCAGGCGTTCGGGCGCGACCAGACGAACCGGACTGACCTCCTCCGCGAGCCCACCTCGGTCGACGGGTCGACGGGGGCCGACGATCCGACCGTCGCTGCTGCCTCGATCGACGCCAACCTCGAGCGAGACGTCCTCGAACTCGCCGTCCTCACCGGGGCCGCCACCGTCGGCGAACCACCCTCGCCGCGCCTGCTCGCCCTCGCCGAGGACCTCGCCCGCGACGTCGGAACCACGTTCCCCCCGACCGAGGACTGTCTCGCCGACCTCGAGCGGCTCTCACCGGAGCGAGCGCTCGAGGACAGTACGACCGATCGCGCGACGTCGGCGACGGACCACTGATCGATCGCCGGACTGCGCCCCGACAACCCGGCCCACGCCTCGGTCGAATCGAAACCCATAAAGACGACTCCGGTCAACGAGTAACTGCGCGCCTGGGTAGCTTAGCGGTAAAGCGCGTCCTTGGTAAGGACGAGAGCCCGGGTTCAAATCCCGGCCTAGGCTCTTTTCGTTCTGGTGCCTCAGCCTCGAGAGTTAGACAGCCGTCGCTCGAGGAGCTCCGACTGGAGCCCTACTCCGTCCGGCGACACTGAGACGATTCTCGAGGATTCGACACCGACGCCACTGCGGAGTGGTTCCTGACGAAAAGTCGTTCAGCAGTGACTGCCCGGTGCGGTCACTGGTCGAACGAAAGTGTAGAAAATCACACGCATCGCCGCGAGGCGACGGAAGTGGATTAGTTGCGGACGACGTTCGTCGCGCGGGGGCCTTTGGGGGCCTGTTCGATGTCGAATTCGATCTCGGTCCCTTCCGTCAGATCCTCGCCGCCAACGTCTTCCATGTGGAAAAATACGTCGTCGTCGGAGTCGTCAGTGTCGATGAAACCGTAACCGCCTGTGTCGTTGAAGAAATCAACCTTACCGTTTGCCATTACAACCAGACAAACTCGAGGTACCCGGATAAGTGTTCCGCATTCGTCCGGAAATTTACCCGAGTGAAGTTCAAACATCTCGTTAAGACCAACTTTAATGGACGATTGACCTGCATCGAAAGTTATACGGAAAATTCTGTCCGATCAGTCGTAACGAGCCGTAGCTTCTGTAGGTTCAGCAGTTCGAGCCCTGGGAGTCCCACCGAATCGTCCGACGCGGCGTCCAACGAGCCTTTACGTCTCCTCCACGGTTGATACACGTGGATTCTAACGACGTTCGTCAGCAGTGGGAGGCCCGGTCGGGAGAGTACTCGCCCGAATACTACGCCTATTACGGTCCGAACGACACGAGCGACGCCCTGCGACGCATCTTTGAGCAGTTTCTCGAGCCGAGTGTGCCCATCCTGGAACTCGGCTGCAGTTCTGGCCGACACCTCTCACATCTCGCCGCGCACGGTTTCGAGAACCTGGCCGGCATCGAGGTCAACGCCGACGCGTTCGACGTGATGGAAGAGACCTACCCCGACCTCGCGGCCGAGGGGGAGTTCTATCTGGACGCGATCGAAGAGGTCGTCACCGACTTCGAGGACGACCGGTTCGGTGCGGTCTTCTCGGTAGAGACGCTCCAGCACCTCCATCCCGACGCCGAGTGGGTCTTCGCGGAACTGTCCCGAATTACCGACGACCTCCTCGTCACGGTCGAAAACGAAGGCGACGCCGACCGAGCCGGGTCGACCGATCGAGACGTGAATTACGTCAACGACGACTTCCCGCTCTACTACCGCGACTGGAACGCGATTTTCACCGACCGGGGCTTCGTCGAGGTCGACGCGACGGAGGGGAAACGTGACACGATCCGGACGTTCCGGACGAACCAGTAATCTCCGACCTCGAGGAGTCTCCGTGACGATATCTCGACGACCTGGACGCGCAGGTCAGCGTCGACGCGTCGGGCGGGCGTGGTCGACCACTGGTCGGGGCCTGCCCCAGCCGCGAAGCGATCCGGGGCTCCAGACCACGACGTGGACTGTGGCGACGATTGCCGTCCCGAGGTGGACGGAAGGGTAGCGTTCGGCACTGAACCTCATCGGTTCGCCAGTAAGAGGTCCGGCGATAGCCGCCGAGTTTCAGCCCCACAACCGAGTGAGCCGGTCACTCGCGCTCGGCCTCGAGAGCGCGTGCGGCGTTCAGAACGGTCGCGTCGTCGAACCGGGAGCCGACGAGCATAAGGCCGACGGGCAGGCCGTCCACGTCGCCAGCGGGGACGCTCACACCGGGGTGGCCGGTGCGATTGAAGGGGGCCGTGTTGGCGACGACGTCGTCGGTTCGCAGTCGCTCGAACTGGTCGCGCTCTGGACGGTGCTCAGGCGCTGTCACGACCGTCGTCGGCATCGCGAGCAGGTCGTGCGTCTCGAGAGCCTCGTCGTACCGCGTCGTGAGTTCGACGGCGAGGTTCATCCCCTGGGCGTAGTACCGCGAGTGGTACTCGCGGTTGGTGTACGCCCCCATGAGCAAGAGGAGTTTGAGAATTGCCGGGAAGTCGTCGGCCTGGGCCCGTCGGAACTTGCCGAACGACTCGATCCACGACTGGTTGTACCAGGCTTTCCAGCCGTGGCCCAGCCCCTCGCCGAGCATCGCGTCGAGCAATCCCTCGGCGGTACAGACGGAGTGGATGGCGTCCGCGTCGGCGTGCATCGGAACGGAGGTCTCCTCGACCGATGCGCCGGCGTCGTCGAGCGTGTCGATCGCCTCGTGGACGGTCTCGAGGACGGCGTCGTCGCTGCCGGGGCGGTCGAATCCCTCCTCGAGGACGCCGATCGAGAGCGAGGAGACGTCGCCGTCGAGGGACTCCTCGTAGCGCTCGACGGGAACGGGGGCGTGAGCCCGGAGATCACGTTCGTTGCTGCCGGCGATCGCCGAGAGGACGCGCGCGACGGACTCGACGTCTGGCCCCATCGGTCCCGGGTGATCGATCGCGTGTTCGATCCCGATGCAGCCGGTGTAGGGGACGAGCCCGTAGGTCGGTTTGTGGCCGACGATGCCACAGAGCGCCGCGGGGATCCGGACGCTCCCGCCCTGGTCGGAGCCGATCGCGGCGTCGACCTCGCCCGTCACGACGGCGACCGCGCTGCCACCGCTCGAGCCGCCGGCGAGGTGATCCTCGTCGTGTGGGTTGCGGATCGGCCCGAACGCGCTGTGGCCCGTCCGGGTCATCGCCATGTCGTCCATGTTCGTCTTCCCGACGATATCCGCCCCGGCCTCGAGCAGGCGGGTGACGACGGTCGCATCGCGGTCGGGAACGTAGCCCTCGACGACCTGTGAGCCGCACGTTAGCTCGACGCCGGCGACGCAGATGTTGTCCTTGATGGCGACCTCCCAGCCCTCGAGGTCGCCCTCGTCGCCGCCGACGTAGCACCGACTCATCCAGGCGTTGTACGGGTCCTCGTCGCTCGAGGGGCGATACCCCGAACTGCGCTCGCGGCGTTCGGTGCCGCCGAGTCGGGGCAGTAGGTCGTAAGACATCACGGTCTCGTAAGAGTCGAGTCGCTGCTCGGCCAGCTCGGTGAACACCTCGAGTTCGTCGTCGGTGAGGTCCAGATACAGATCGGCGGCGAGTTCGTTCAGGGCGGCTTCCGTCGGTGGGCGAAGGGGCATACACGACCAGTTGTGAAACTGACCGAAGTGATCGAAGCGCGCAGGCGCAAGCGAGTGAACACGTCCCCGTTCGATCCCGAGTCACATCGATCGATCCGTCACCATTCTCGTCGGTCGACAGCCGACAGCCGCTTCGTGAACACGTCGGTCTCGTAGACGTCGCCACCGAACTCGATCTCGTTCGTCCCGGTCCGCTCGAAGCCACGTGCCTCGTAAAATCGCTTCCCGACTTCGTTGCCCGCGAGCATCTCGAGTCGGATCGTCGAGACGGCCGCGGGGAGCGCCTCGAGTCCGCGCTCGAGCAGGGCCGTGCCGACGCCCGCGCCCCAGTGGTCCGGATCGACGTAGATCGCTCGCAACTCGGCGTCGTCCGGGCCGACGAACGGCTTCGTCTCGACGTCACCCCAGCGAACGTCGACGAACCCGACGGCGGAACCGTCCTCGAGCGCGACGAACACCCCGTCGGGGTTCGACGCGAGCGACTCGAGCCAGCGCCGTTCGTCCTCGGGGGACGGGTCGACGGCCACGGTCTCGAGCAGTCGCCGGGGGAGCAGCTCCGCGTACGCTGTGCGCCAGGCACGGCCGTGGGCGCGGATCACTCCAGGAACGTCGTCGGCTCCCTGGAACCCTCGGATCTCCATATCCGAACTGCTGTAGCTGAGCCAACAAGATGGTTCCTACTCGAGTGTCGGCGGGCCAACACCGAGACGCTGCGACGTCAGCGAGTCGACGACCACGGGGGCTGGAACGCCCACTCCACGCCGTCGGCCGGTTCGTGGGCGACGAGCGTAACCCGGGGTTCGCCCCCCGCCCGATACTCGGCGTAGTACAGCACGCGCAGGGTCGACATCGCCGACAGGAGTTCGTTCGGCGCGAACCGGTATCGGTCGCCGGGCCCCGACTCGCCAGGCCCCGACTCGAGGTAGTGTTCGTAGAAGAGCACGCCACCGGGGCGAAGCGACGATACGACGTCGGGCAGTCGGTCGCGAGCGTCGAAAAAACTGATCGTCACGAGGTCGTACGCGCCCTCGGGGAAGGCGTAGCTGTCGACGTCGGCGAGGACGAACTCGATCGCGTCCGCGCAAGCGCCCACCCGCTCGCGCGCCCGCTCGAGCTGGGCCCGCGAGAGGTCGACGGCGTCGACGGCCCATCCGCTGGCCGCGAGAAACGACGCGTTCCGGCCACCGCCGGTCGCGAGATCGAGTGCACGACCCGGGGGCCGGTCCTCGAGCACCGCCCGGAGCACGGGCGAGACGTCGGACGCGTGCTGGTCGTGGTCCGTCACTGAACGTGGTGACGGTAAGGAGGGACTTGTAGCTACGTGGGGTAGACCGCTGTCGCTCGGCGTGACGGTACTCGAGCGTAGAAGCGGTACCGGTCGGTCGGGAACGCGACTCTAGTTCGTCAGCGGCTGGTTGAACCCGCGCTCGCGCTCGAGGACGGTCTCCCAGGTGAGCTCACAGTCACAGGAGACCTGCTCGAAGACGGCGGGGTCCTGTCGGAGGTCGAAGTCCTTGATCGCCTTCTGGACGAGGTCGTCGCACTCTTTGCAGTTGTGCGGGCCGCGATCGGAGCCGTGGCCGACGGGGTCGGAGACGACGATGGCGTCGACGTCGGCGGTCTCCTCGAGGACGTGGGCGACCGACCAGAGCCACGGCGGCCGGTAGCCGTCGCGGAAGTAGAGGTCGTCGACCATGGTGTACCGCTGGACGTTACACGGGTTCATCGAGACGGTGTGACAGCCGGGGACGTCGGCACAGCGTTCGACCGAGGAGATCATGTCGTCGACGGCCTCTGATTCGGTGAGAAACGGCGGCTTCATCAGCAGGTAGGCCTTGATCCCGGCGTCGGCGTCGGTGCCGGCTTCCGCGTCGGCGGCCGCGGCTTCGGCACAGGCATCCTCGAAGTCAGCGAAATCGAAGTACTTGTTCACGCAGTCGTGACGGACGCGATCGGTGGCGGTCTCGAGGCCGATCGCGATGTCCGTGTCGATGCCGTGGGCGGTGAAGTCGCCGATCTTCTCGCGGTCGACGAAGTCGGGCAGGGACTCGAGGACGATTCGCTCACGGTCGGCGAACGTCTCGCCGATGGCGCGGCGGGTTTCGGCGCCGACCTCGCGCTCGTCGAGGAACGAGCCGGAGGTGTAGATCTTGATGAGCTGGGCCGGCTCGTCTGCGTTCTCCGCTTCGTGGTCGAGACAGACCTGAATCTGATCCATCAGGGCCTCGTGGCTGACGCTGCCGCCGTCGACGCTTTCTGCGACGTAGCCACACATCGTACAGCCGCCGGCGCGTGCCCAGCGACAGCCGCCCGTGTTGAGGATGATCGTCAGGCTCTGTTTGACGCCGTCGGGCGTGTTGTCCTCGTCGAGCCAGACGCGGGTGGGTTCGTGGGGGTCGTAGCTAGCCTCCTTGCGCGAGCGGATCTCGCGCATGACCTGGTTGTGGGCGTCCATGCCCTTACCCTGCTCGTAGACCTCGGGCGTGGGTTTACTCATGAAGAGAGGAAAGCGGGTCAGGCCCTAAAGCGCCTTCGTTGGGCCAGCCGATGGCGAACGCCTACGAGCCGAGCCGGAGCTCTCGCGTCTCGACCGCCTCGCAGATCGGACAGACGAACTGGTACTGAACGCGGCTCCCCGAGGCCGTCACGCGCCAGCCACCGTCGGCGTCGAGGTAGCCACACTGTCGACACTCGAGTTCCGAGTCGTCGAACTTTTGGCGGAGTCGATCGAACGGCGAGCGGTGGGAAGACATATGTCACCACACAACATCCGGTGTATTAACCTTCGGGGTAAATGGGCAGAGTCGTGGCTCCCTTTCCCGGCTAAGTGGTCGCAGGAAGCGTGAGACTGCGCTTTTCGCGAGAAAAACGGGACGCGACGTCGTCGAGACGGTCGGGAGAAACGACCACCATAGTTCTTCAATGCGGCCTTCTTATGGAGGCACATGAGTGATATCGAAGCGGAGACTGGCGGCGCCGAGGCCCCACCCTCGTCGGCGGCAGCTGCGCTCGAGCACGTCGTCGACCCCGTCGTCATCGTCGCCGACGGGCGGATTACCTACGCGAACGGTGCCGCACGCGATGCGTTCGAGCTCGGAACCGACGATTCGGACGACTCTCACCCGGGGACGGTACTCGATGGATGGAAGACGCTCGAGGGGGCGATCGACGAGACGAGCGTCGGAACCGCTCGACGGGTCGAACTGGAGGGGTCGAAGTACGACGCACGGGTTCACCGCGAGTCCGATGCCGCGACGGTCGTCTTCCAGCCCGACCTCGAGACCGAATCGACGAAAAGTGATCGCGTCGTCAAGGATCGGTCGATCGACGAGGCCCCCGTCGGCATCGCGATCTCCGATCCCGACCGTGACGACAACCCCCTCGTCTACGTCAACGACGCCTACCAGGAGATCACCGGCTACAGCTACGACGACGTCGTCGGCTGTAACTGTCGGCTCCTCCAGGGCGAAGGCTCCGACGAAGAGACGATCGCCGAGATGGCGGCGGCAATCGACGAGGATCGCCCCGTCACCGTCGAGATCAAAAACTACCGCAAAGACGGGACCGAGTTCTGGAACGAGGTGACGATCGCTCCGGTCCGAAACGACGAAGGCGAGGTCACGAACTACGTCGGCTTCCAGAACGACGTCACGGCGCGCAAGGAGGCCGAACTCGCGCTCGAACGGCGCACGGAAGAACTCGAGTACGTCCTCGACCGGGTCGAGGGGCTCGTCCAGGACGTCACCGCCGCCGTCGCGGGGGCGACCGACCGATCGACGCTCGAGAGTGCCGTCTGTGACCGAATCGCCGCGGAGCCGGCCTACGATGGCGTCTGGATCGGCGAACGAAACCCCGCGACCGAACGGATCGAGGTGCGAGCGAACGCGGGCGAGGCCCCCGCGGAACTCTCGGCCGACGACGACCATCCCGCGGCGACGGCGATCCGCACGGAGTCGACCGCCACCGACGCCGGCGACGGATCGACGATCGCCGCGTTCCCGCTCGTCTACAACGACATCGAGTACGGCGTGTTGACGGTTCGGACGGCCACCGACCGCCCGATCGACGACCGTGAGGCCGTCGTCCTCTCGGCGCTCGCCCGCGCGGTCGCAAGCGGTGTCAACGCCCGCGAGACCAGCCGCGTGCTCGCGACCGACGCCGTCGTCGCCGTCGAGGTCGACGTCACCGACGCGGCCGTCGCTCCTGCCGCCGTCTCGGCCGCTGCGGACTGTCGACTCGAGTACCGGCGGACGGTGCATCGAACCGACGATCGAACGGCGTCGCTGTTCACCGCCATCGGTCCCGACGCCAGCGAGGCGGCCCTCGCCGACGCGCTCGCTGCCCGAACCGACCTCGAGTGGCAGGTCGTCGTCGAGCGCGACGGGGAGTGTTTGCTCGAGGTGAGCGGTGGCGACGACCCCGTCGCCTGGCTCTCGGATCGGGGCGTCCGCGTTCAGGCGATCGAGAGCGAAGACGGCCGGGCCAGGCTCACGCTCGAAATCCCGCGCTCGGCGGACGTCCGGTCGGTCGTCGAGGCCATCGAGGATCGCTACGACCACACCGACGTCGTCTCGTTCCGTCAGCGCGAGCGCGACGGCGACACCCGCGAGGAGTTCGCGGTCAGGCTCGAAGAGGAACTCACCGAGCGCCAGTTCGCCGCCTTGCAGCGGGCGTACCTCGGCGGCTACTTCGAGTGGCCCCGGCCGACGACCGGCGAAGAACTCGCGGAGACGATGGGCGTCTCGCGGCCGACCTTCCACGAACACCTGCGAACGGCCGAAGCGAAGCTCTGTCAGGCCTTCTTCGCCGATCAGTAGCGCTCGAGACTCGTCCGTCACCGGGACACTCGAGTCCCGCCTCCCACGGTCCAGTGTCGTCCCGACCTCGTCGCCCCCGACTCGTTGGGCTCCGTGACGGTCGCCTCTGTGGGACTGTAGGCGCCGCTTAGAGCCGATCAGCGGCCCTGGCTGTGGGTTGCGTTTATGTAGCACGTCGTGATAGGGCGGTCCATGTTCGAAATCCCAACGGTGGCACTGCCGGCTCAATTCGGTGCTGGTGAGTTTCTATCGTGGGCGATCGTCTTCTTCGTGCTCGCGATTCTCGCCGCAGCGGTCGGCGCTCGCGGCGTCGCCGGCATCTCGATGGAGATCGCACGGATCTTCGTGTTGATCTTCATCATCCTCGCGATCGTCGCCCTGTTACTCTAACGCGTTCGAAAACCGATCAAATTGATATTTTGTAATATTTGCGGCGACGAACTAACCGGGAAAGCACTACGTCGATCGCCGCAAGCCGTCCGTCCGGCCGCCGTTTCAGTCGACGGAGCGTAACCACACCCGGTTACAGAAAGCTGGCAACAACTAACATGCTCGGCGTCGTATCTATGGATAGCGATTACAATGACATCACTCGGCGGTTTTCAGGACAGAGTCGCACGCATCGATCTCTCCGAGGAGTCGGTCGCATACGAGTCGATCGACGACGAGGACGCGAAAAAGTACATCGGGGCCCGCGGCCTCGGCGTGAAGTACGTCTTCGAGAACGGACCGGACGTCGATCCGCTCGAGCCGGAGAACCTGCTCGCGTTCATGAACGGGCCGCTGTCGGGGACCCAGACGACGATGAGCGGACGGATCGCGGTCTGTACGAAGTCGCCGCTGACCGGTACCGTCACCGACAGCCACCACGGCGGCTGGTCCGGCGCCCGGCTGAAATGGGCCGGTTTCGACGGCCTGCTGTTCGAGGGGAAAGCCGACGAGCCCGTCTATGCCTACGTCGAAGACGGCGAGGTCGAACTTCGAGACGCCTCGAAGCTCTGGGGGAAGGGGTTCCACGAGGCCCGTGAGACGATCGAAGACGAACTCGAGGGCGCCTACGGCAAGAACCTCTCGATCATGGGGATCGGCCCCGGCGGCGAGAACGGGGTCAAATACGCCTGCATCATGAACGAGGACGACCGCTCCTCCGGCCGGGGCGGCACCGGCTGTGTGATGGGGTCGAAGAACCTCAAAGCGGTCGTCGTCAAATCCACGACGCGGATGCCCAAACCCGCCGACCCCGAGACGTTCCAGGAGGGCCACCAGCAGGCGATGAAAGCGATCCAGGAGTCCGAAGTCACCGCACCGAACGAAGGTGGGCTCTCGATGTACGGGACGAACGTGCTGATGAACGTCGGCGAGGAGATGGACGGCCTCCCGACGAAAAACGGCCGGTACACCTCGACGAAAAGCATGCGCGAGGCAGAAGGGGCCGACCTCGACGCCGAGGAGGTCTCCGGTGAGAACGTCCGCGAGAACATCCTCGTCGACGAGCCGACCTGTCACTCCTGTCCGGTCGCCTGCAAGAAGGAAGTCGAAGTCCAGACGATGCACAAAGGCGAGGACATGAACGTCCGCATGGAGTCGTTCGAATACGAGTCGGCGTACGCGCTCGGCCCGAACTCCGGTCACACGGACCGTGACAAGGTCGCGCTCATGATCGACCGCTGTAACGACATGGGCGTCGACACCATCGAGGTGGGCAACATGATGGCGATGGCGATGGAGATGACCGAGGAGGGCAAACTCGAGGACATAGACGACGGCCTCGAGTGGGGCGACTCCGAGACGATGATCGACATGATCGAACGCATCGCCCACCGCGAGGACGACCTCGCGGACCTGCTGGCGGAGGGACCACGCCGGATCGCCGAGCGGATGGACGCCCACGACAACTCGCTGGCGGTCAAAGGACAGACGATCCCGGCCTACGACCCCCGCTGTATGAAAGGGATGGGCATCGGCTACGCCACCTCGAACCGCGGCGCCTGCCACCTGCGCGGGTACACGCCAGCAGCGGAGATCCTCGGCATCCCCGAGAAGGTCGATCCGTACGAGTGGGAGGGCAAAGGCGAGCTGACCGCCGCCTTCCAGGATCTGCACGCCATAAGCGACAGCTTCGACATCTGCAAGTTCAACGCCTTCGCGGAGGGCATCGAGGAGTACGTCCTCCAGTACAACGGCATGACCGGCCTGGACGTCACCGAGGACGAACTGCTCGAGACCGGTGAGCGGATCTACAACTTAGAGCGGTACTACAACAACCTCGCCGGCTTCGACGCCGCCGACGACTCCCTGCCGGAGCGATTCCTCGAGGACGGCATCCGCGGCCAGGGCGCCAGCGAGGGCGAGTACTGTGAACTCGAGGAGATGAAAGCGGAGTACTACGACCACCGCGGCTGGGTCGACGGCGTCGTCCCGGACGAGAAACTCGAGGAACTCGAGATCGAGATCGGTCCCGGGACGGGCGTCTCCGCCGGCGACAGCGGCGCGGCGGCACCGAGCGACGACTGATCGTCCGTCTGCCGGCGATCGTCACCGACGGTACCGTGATCCGGTCACCGTCGTTCCGACGGATGTATGCGGGAGTTCCCCGTACCCCGTCGCGATGATGGCCACGACCCACGTGTTCGTGGGACTGCTCCTCGCCGGAGCCGTTGCGCTGGTCGCACCGCAGTTCGCCGCCGTCGCCGCCGTCGCGGCGATCGTCGGCGGGCTGTTCCCCGACCTCGACGTGGTCGCAAACCACCGCCGGACGCTGCACTTCCCCGTCTACTACTGGCTTCCCGCCGGCCTCACGGGGGCGCTCGCACTCGCAGTGCCGACTGCGGGGACCGTCGGACTGGCGGTGTTCTTCCTCGCCGCCGCCGTCCACTCGCTGTCGGATCGCTTCGGCGGCAGCCACGAACTCGAGCCGTGGGACGGGACGGTCGATCGAGCCGTCTACAGCCACTACCACGGCCGCTGGCTCGGGGCGCGCCGGTGGGTCAGCTACGACGGCTCGCCGGGCGACCTCGCGCTCGCGGGGGCACTAGCGATCCCCATCCTGTTCCTGTTCGACGGCATCGTCCAGCCGATCGTGATCGGCATGCTCGTCGTCTCGATCGGCTACGCGCTGTTACGACGACCGATCGCGGCGAGTCTCGAGCGAGTCCTCGACCGCGTCCCGAGACCGGACCACGGATCGGGCGAGGGCTCGAGTCGACCGGCGAGTGACGGGCGCTCGCGACGACGGGACTCGGGCGACCGGGTTGACAGGCGAAATCGGTGACGAGCGACCGTCGCGTTCGATCCAACGGTCCCGCTACGTCGAAAATGGGTCCGCGGGAGATCCAGTCTACAGCGACACAGAAAGAGGTCGACGGGCCGAGTCGTCCGCTACGACGCGACTCCGGCGAGGGTCGCGTCGAGTCCGCTAGTTGCGACTCGACAGTCAGTCGTCCGCGGCCGCGAAGGAGGCGGGCGCGGCGTCGGTTGCGTCCGGTTTCGTTATCTCGATCTCGATCTCGCCACCCTCGCCGACGGAGACGACGACGTCGTCGAAGCACTTCCGGTACTCGGTGGCGTGTTTGCCCGAGGTGTTGATCCGAACCCGCTCCTCGACGAGGTCGGCCTCGGTGAGCATCTCGACCTTTCGGTAGGCCGTCGACATCGGGATCTCACACCGTTCGGAGAGCTCCGTCGCCGTCAGCGACTCCTCGCTCGTCGCCTCGAGGAGTGCTCGGCAGGCGTCGTCCTCGAGGGCAGTGAGTACCGCCTGGGGGTCTGCTGGCTCGTCTGTCGTCGGCCATCCTCGGGGGGAGTTCGAGTTCGTAGCGGACATCGTCTACTCTACAGTGTCGGCCGGGACCCCTCCAAATGAGTCCCAATAAATACAGGGGCCTTTAAATCAGGTCGGATAGGCGCCCGGCGAAACGACCGCGACGCGGCCTCGTCGAGGACAGAGGGTTTAGGAGGCGTCGGCCCTTTCGTTCCGATTATGCCGTCGGGGATCCGCGCGGAAGTGGCACTCGAGAATCCTCCGGACTGCATCGTCGCCGAGGCCGCAGCCGAGGCGGACGGACAGGTGCACTCGGTCTCGAAGAGTACGAATCCGAGCGCGCCGGACCGCGTCGCCGAGGAGTTCAGGCTCGAGGCCGAGCGCTACCCCGACTCGTTCGAGGTCGACCCGGAGCCGACGGAGACCTTCGCGTACGGGTCGAGTGCGGTCTACTCGTTCCAGCGCGACCTCGGCTATGGCTGTCCCTGCGAGGTCGTCGAGGCGTTCGATTGCCCGGTGACCGACGTCCGGGTTCACGACGGAGCGTTGCACCTGACCTTCCATGCGGCCGATATGCACGGGTTGCAGGCGATCATCGGCGAACTCAGGGACCAGTACACACTCGACGTCAAACGGCTGCTCCAGTCCCAGCAAGACCACGCCGACGAGCACCTCGTCTTTGTCGACCGGAGTACCCTCACCGACCGCCAGCTCGAGGTGCTCGAGACGGCCCACCGGATGGGCTACTTCGACCACCCCAAGGGAGCCAACGCGGGCG
>LKMK01000251.1 GCA_001563805.1 Natrialbaceae archaeon B1-Br10_E2g2 | reverse complement strand
CGGCGATCCACGTCGGCGACTCGCTACACGCTGACATCGCGGGCGCGAACGCGATGGGACTCGACTCGGCGTGGATTCAGACCGGCAACGTCACTCCCGTCGAACACGAGCCGACGTACGAACTGTCGACGCTCGAGGCGCTCGAGTCGATCGTCTGACCGGCGGCGGTCTTCAGGCGGCGTACACCGCGTAGATGTAGAGGCCGATCCCGGCGAAGACGGCCAGCGACGAAAACTGCATCAACGCCGGCGACTGCGTCGCAAGCGCGCCGAACTGCGTGAGTCCGCCAGCAAAGAGACAGACCGCTGCGCCGAGTTCCGCCGACACGTCGCCACCGGACTGCTGGTACAGCATCGCGCCCAGTCCGATCGCAATCACGCCGAAAACGACTTCGGCGGCAAATTCCGCGAGCTGGTTCCCCGTGAGCATACTGAGGGCAAACAGCCCGAAGTAGACCACGATCCCGACGAAGATCAGTCGATGCACCCGCGGTGGAACCGCACGTCCGTTCATATCTCCCTCGAGCGGCCGCGGACCCTTAGCTTTCTATGGTCCTCGCCCACTCGATGTCGAACCCCTCGTGGACGACGAACTCGAGGGCGTTGATCCAGTAGTGAGCCACGACGACCACGAGCAGGCTCCCGGTGACGACGAAGATCGCCGCGAGGACGAACCCGAGCACGCCGGTGACGATGATACCGACGGTGCCCTGCATCCCGTGGCCGAGCGCGAACGCGACCGAGGAGGCGACGGCCAGCAGCCACGGCGAGACGTCGAAGCCGGCCGAGAGCGCACCGATCAGGGCCGCCCGGAACAGCAGTTCCTCGAAGACCGCGATGATCGGCAGGACGCCGCCGAGCAGGACTCCCCACCCCTGGAGCGACTCGGGAGCGAGCAGTTCCCGCAACCCCTCGTCGTGATCGAGGCCGAACCGCGTCGCCAGCGCCGCAGCGAGTTCGTTCCCGACGTAGAGGACGACGCCGGCGGCCGTCCCGAGAAGGATCCCCGTCTCGAGGTAGGCCCACGAGAACTCGATCCCGAGCGCCGACGCCGGGACGCCGGTGTAGAGGACCGCGCCGAGCAACACGAGCGCGAACAGCCCCTGCGAGATGGCGACGTTCGCCAGCAGCATTCCGGTCGACAACGACGCCGGATCGAGCTCGTCGGGCTGGCGACCGCTCGAGGCGTCGAACTCGTCCGTCGACCCGGCGGGCGAGCCACCCGGTCGGTTCGGATCGGATTCGGCCGGCCCGGACCGGGGAACGGAGCGGTCGGTGTCCGACGGTCCGGACGCTGACGGCTCCTGCGTCGTGGCGCTCGAGTCCCTCGCTTCCCGCTCATACTCGGTCCTGTGGGCAGCGCCGTCAACACGACCTGTCTCCGACCGTCTCGAGGTCGCAGCTTCGAACGGCGTCTTCTCGAACGGCGACCCCGCCTCGTCCGTCGATCGGTCGGGAGGGTCGTCGCTATCGTCGGTAAACGCCGTCTGGGTCAGATGCGAGAGAACGAGCAACAGGACGAGGACGACGCCCGTGATCGCGGCGAACGTCGCCCACTGGGGCATCTATTGTGGGCTCGGGCTCGAGCCGCCGGCGCCGACGGCACTGCCGTCGAACGCCGAGCCGGTGATCGACTTGAGCCGGTCGACCAGCGAGTCTTTCTTCGGTTCGCCCATCAGTGCGACGTCGAGCACTTCGCTGATGTTCGAACACGGGATGATCTCGACCATCTCCTCGTACTCCTCTTCGATCATCACGTCCTGTTCGTTCGCGGCGGGGATGATGACTTTGCTACAGCCGGCCTTCGCGGCGGCTTCGATCTTGTGGGTGACGCCGCCGACCGGCAGGACGTCCCCGCGGACCGAGAGCGAGCCGGTCATCGCGACCGACTGATCGACCGGGATGTCCTCGAGCGCCGAGATGACGGCGGTCGCCACCGTGATGGAGGCGGAGTCGCCGTCGACGCCCTGCTGGCCGGCCTGGACGAACTGGATGTGGATGTCCTTCTCCGAGAGGTCGACGTCGGAGAACTTCTTGATGATCGCCGAGACGTTCTGGACCGACTCCTCCGCCATCTCCTGGAGTTTGCCGGTGGCGATCACCTGCCCGCCACCCTGTGCGGGGGCGATCTCGGCCATCACGGGGAGCATGATACCCGAGTCTTCGCCCATCACGGCGAGGCCGTTGACACGGCCTTCGATGCCGGCCTCGGTGACCTGCAGCTCGTAGTCCTTGCGACGTTCGATGTAGTCGTCGGCCAGCTGCTGTTCGATCGAGCGCGAGCGACGTTTCGCCTGCAGGACGTCGTCGCGTTCGGTGAACTCCTGGTCGCTGGCGCGAGCGATGTCGCCGGCGACGCGGACGAGACCACCGAGGTTACGGAAGTGAAGCGTCAGATGCTCTTTTCGGCCCGCACGCCGTTTGGCCTCGAGGATGAGTTCCTCGACGGCCTCGCGGGTAAAGTGTGGCAGTCGGCCGTCGCGTTCGACCTCCTGGGCGACGAACCGGGCGTACTTGCGCCGCATCTCGGGGGTGTCCTCGATGGTGTCCTCCATGTACACCTCGTAGCCGTAGCCCTTGATTCGGCTGCGGAGCGCGGGGTGCATGTTCTCCATCGCGTCTAAGTTCCCCGCCGCGATCATGATGAAGTCACAGGGGACGGGTTCGGTCTGGACCATCGCGCCCGAAGAGCGCTCGGACTGGCCGGTGATCGAGAACTCGCCCTCCTGAATCGCCGTCATCAGCTTCTGCTGGGTGCGGACGTCGAGCGTGTTGATCTCGTCGACGAACAGCACGCCCTTGTTGGACTTGTGGATCGCACCGGGTTCGACGCGGTCGTGAGACGGCGTCTCCATCCCACCGGACTGGAACGGGTCGTGGCGGACGTCACCGAGCAGCGCGCCGGCGTGGGCGCCGGTCGCGTCCTCGAACGGTGCGGTGCGCTGGTCGCCGTTGTCGACGACCATGTTGGGCACCATCGCGTCCGTTCCACGGCTCGTATAGCGGAAGATCAGCCAGACGATACCCGCCGCGAGGATCCCGAGCAGGATGTTGGCGGTGAGGATCGCGTACCCGATGATGATCGCGATGATGATCCACATCAGGATCGATCGCATCTGGTTGCGCTTTCTGGCCTCCTCCTTGTGGGCGTCGATAATCTGTTCGCCTTTGCCGGCGGGAACGGTCCGAACCTTCGGCTCGTTCCCGTCGTCCGGATTGTGATAGACGAGAACGTCCTGGAGATCCTCCTGAGGGAGCAGCTGGCTCATCGCTTTCGCCAGCATCGATTTGCCCGTCCCCGGCGAGCCGATCATCATCACGTGCCGGCGCTGTTTCGCGGCCTTGATGATGATGTCTCGCGCTTCGTCCTGGCCGATCACCTGATCGACGAGCCGATCCGGCACCTCGATGTCTTCGGTCGACTCGATCTTGAGGCCGCCGAGTAAGTCCTCCTCGGCGTTCTCTTCGTCGACTTCGACGCCGGGGTCGACCTCGACCGTACTGCCGAGGTCCTCGACGGTCTCGATATCGTCGTCCTCGGCGGGCTCGTCGGCAGGGTCGCCCCCGGTCGACGGGTCGTACTCGTCGATCGGATCACCGCTGTCGTCGACATCGTCGCTGCGGTCGCCTCCCTCCTCGAGGGGTGACCGCTCTCCCTGACGCTCCTGATGATCCCCGTGCTGCGCTGACCGGTCAGCGTCCGGGGCCCTCTCGGGGGCGTCTTCGGGAGGTTCGTCAACGTTCGTGTCGTTGCTCATAGAACTCTGTTCAGTATCTGATTCGAAGGGACTCCTACTGATATACTTTCTCCATGCGGAGGATGGTGTCAGTGGCTGAAACCGAGCCATACAGCCCCCAGTGAGGCCGATCGCCGATACGGGACCGATCGACCGGCTCCGGGCGCCGATCGGCCTGCCCGAGAACCGATCCACGGTGAGAAGCTCCCAGTCGGATCCCGCCACGCTTAAGCATGGCGGTCGAACATCTCTCGACATGACCCGGGGGTTCTACATCGGCCGATTCCAGCCGTTTCACAACGGTCACCTGAGCGTCGTCGAGCAGATCGCCGACGACGTGGACGAGCTCGTCCTCGGGATCGGGAGCGCCGACGACTCGCATACGGTCCGGAACCCGTTTACGGCGGGCGAGCGGATCATGATGATCACCAAGTCGCTCGTCGACACCGATCTCGTGACCTACGCGGTTCCCATCGAGGACTTAGAGCGCAACTCGGTGTGGGTGAGCCACGTCCAGAGTATGAGCCCGGACTTCGACGTGGCCTACTCGAACAATCCGCTCGTCATCCAGCTCTTTCGCGAAGCCGGCGTCGAGGTCCGCCAGTCCCCCATGTTCAACCGCGAGGTGCTCGCGGGGACCGAGGTCCGCGAGCGAATGGTCGACGACGGTGACTGGGAACCGCTCGTCCCGGAGGCCGTCGTCGACGTCGTCGACGAGATCGACGGTATCGAACGCATCGGGATGATCAGCGACAACGATTCGGACGGCGACTGGGCGGCCTGAGACGGCCCACTGGACGTCAGTTCCGGCCCGGCCGCGAGCCGTCCTGCGGTCGGGCCGCTAAATCGGTACAGCAGACTGTCTAAACGCTCGAGCCGGGACGACTTTTTCCCGCCCGAGCGTACTGTCGGCCGTGATCACCATCGCCTCCGACTTCGGCTCGCCGTATCCCGCAGCGATGAAAGGCGTCCTCTGTCAGCGAACCGAGACGCGGCTCGTCGACGTCGCTCACGATCTCCCACGACAGGACGTCCGCGCGGCGGCGTTCTGGCTGCGGGAGGTGCTCCCGTACTTCCCGCCGGCGACACACCTCGTCGTCGTCGATCCCGGCGTCGGCACCGACCGGAACGCGATCGTCGTCCGCGCCGGCGAACACGTCCTCGTCGGGCCGGACAACGGCGTCTTGCTCCCGGCGGCCAGGCGGCTCGCCCCCGAGGCCGACCATGCGGTCTACGTCGTCGACGAGACCGACCTCGAGCCGGTGG
>LKMK01000250.1 GCA_001563805.1 Natrialbaceae archaeon B1-Br10_E2g2 | reverse complement strand
TCCTCTTCCCGACGGTCCCGCGCTACGCCGTCGGCGACTGGACGCTCCCGCTCGCAAGCCCGCCCATCGGCGCGTTCTCGTTTACGATCCTGACCAACGCCGTCCTCGTTGGTGTCCTCATCCCCGTCGTCCTCGCGATCCGCAACGCTGTCGCCGGCCGCGTCGGCACCGTCATGTTCGTCGGCTGGCCCGTCTCGGTCGAGCGCATCCCCGAGACCCACGGCCGGCTCCTCGAGACCGAAACCGGCCGCTCGCGTAGCGGCCTCGACCTCGACGCCCTGCGGATGTACCTCCGCTGGCGGGGGCTCACGCTGTCGGACGTCCGCGAGGACCCCGACCGCTTTCGGGACCCGGCGACGCTCCCCGCCGACCCCAACCCGCCGACCGACGGCGCCGTCACCGCCGAGGTCAGACGCGACGGCGGCGCTCTCGAGCCCGGCTCGGGGACCCTCGAGGACATCGCCACCCCCGACGACGACCCCTGGGGTGCCGAGACCTTCCTCGCGGCCATCGACCACTCCGCGTACGGGACGACTCCCGAGGAGCTGCGGGAGGGACTCGAGGTCCTGACGACCCGCGAGCGGGTCTGGATCTCGCCGGGGATGCCGTTTCTCGTCCCCGTCTTCGTCGGCTTGCTGCTCGCGTTCACCTACGGCGACCTGTTGATGAGCCTGCTCGTCTGAGCGACGTCCCGAACTGACAGTTACGTCGCTGGCGAACGAGTGTCTCGTATGGGCGACCCGACGGTAACGCTCGAGTCGGCGGACGGCCATGGGCTCCCGTACGTCGAGCGGCTACTCGAGGAGAACGATCTTCCAACGGCCGACGTTCGATCGACTCCTGATACGGTTTACTGTACGTCATTTCCGGCGCAACCGCGACCGAGGCGGCGGTTGCACCGGTACATCGGTACAGGAATCCGTATGACTGCTTCTCCGTCGCGTTCGATGGCGAGTCGCGGGTCGGTATCGGCGGCCTCGAGGGGGACGGGACGGTCGGCCTGTTGCGATCGGTCGTCGTCGACCGACCGTACCGCGGGGAGGGGTACGGGGCGGCACTCTGTGACGCCCTCGAGTCGACTGCGACCGACCGTGGGATCGAGACGCTGTTCTTGCTGACGACCACCGCAGCCGGCTTCTTCGCGAACCGGGAGTACCTCGAGGTCGACCGCGACGACGTTCCCGACGCCATCCGGCGGACGCGCGAGTTCGAGGAGCTCTGTCCCTCGAGTGCGACCTGCATGACGAAATCGCTGGACGCCGACTGAGCCGGCCGAGGCCGGCCCCACTGAGCGTTCTATCGCAGTCGGTCGTACAGCGGGACGAGCGCGGTCCAGAACAGGACGAACGCGGCGCCGACGGCGACGACCGCGAGCCACGCGGTTCCTGCCCCAGAGGGCAGGCCACCCGCGAGCAGCGCGACTGTCCCGAGGAACAAGAGGACACAGACGACGACGCTCCCGACCTCGAGCGTCGTCGCGACGGGGTGGGCGCGAAACTGGGCGGCGATTCCGGCGAGCATACGCGATGGTTACGCGGCACCGACTAAACGCTCACGGCTGTGGCCCGTCCCCCTCGACGCCGATCGGCGGCCGTCCTCAGGCTCGAGAGTCGATCTCGGCCGCGATCTCGTCGAGGCTGTCGTCGTCGAGATCCGGGACGTCGCCGGCGACGGCGTGGATGGGGCCGCCGCCGTCGCCCTCGAAGCGGGGGACGATGTGGCAGTGGACGTGGTCGACCTCCTGGCCGGCGGCCTCGCCGTTGTTGAACGCGACCGTCGTGGCGTCGGCGTCGACGGCCTCCTCGACGGCGGGGACCATCCGGTGGATCGTCGCGTAGAGGTCCGCGGCGACGTCTTCGGGGACGTCGTTCAGCCGCTCGTACTCGTCTCTGGGGATCACCAGCGTGTGTCCCGGCGCGAGCGGGTTGGCGTCGAGAAAGGCCATCGTCGACTCGTCTTCGTACACGACACGGGCGGGAATCTCTCCGGCGACGATCTGACTGAAGATCGAACTCATGGGCGAACGTGACGTCCCGGGCCGTAAGAAGGTTACTCGCTCGGCCGCAGTGTCGCGGTCCGGTCGCTCCCCCCATGACTCGCCTCGTGCGGCCGAACCGACCGAATTACTTCCTCCCAGGACGACGACGTTGCTATGAGCAGTGATAGCTCGGACAATCCACTTCGGGCGCTTCTCGAGGCCGAACGCCGGTTCCACCGGGCGATGCCGATCGAGGACCTCTACAGCAAACTGTTGTTCCGGACGATATTCTGGTTTCTGCTCTTTACGACCGCCTACGTGACGCTCACGGCGCTCATCTGACCCCCGTCGAACCTCGATCAGGACTCCTGGCTCGAGTACAGCGCTCGAAAGACGAGCGGTGGGAACGTCGGTTCGACGCGACTCGGGGGCCGTCCCCGCCCGCGCCCGTAGCTTCGATCCGGGTCCCGATGTTCTACCCGTCGGAGGACGCCGTCGTCTGCGAGTTCGTACAGCACTCGCCTGACGGTCGATCGTTTCAGGTCGACGTGGTCACCGTCGGCCAGTGCGCTCGCGGTCGCTCCGACGGATTGACGCTGTGACTCCGACAGCGAGAGGAAGTGATACAGCAGCTCCTGTCGACTCTCCTCGAGCGCGAAGACCCGGTGGAGCGCCGACGAGGGGTACGGGACCGCCTCGATTCCGGCGGTGACGTCTGCCTCCGAAATCCGGTCGCGGTCGGCCGACTCCGCGAGGAGCGTGGCCGAGAAGAGCGCCGCGATCGCGTCGTGGGCGTCGCCGTGGGCCCACTCACCGATCGCGTGCAGTTGTTCGCGAGAGACGGCGTCCGGTGTGAGTCCGGCTTCGGCCCGCGAGCCGAGGACGTCGACGAGCGTGTGGGTCCGGTAGGCCGGGAGTTCGACCGTTCGCGCGACGTCTACGGAGAGCTCGTCCGGGTGCGTGCGCCCGACCCCGATCCACGGACGGTCGCCGTCGATCCGGGCGAGCCACCCTGTGACCGCCGTCACCGACGGCCCCATCGAGTCGTCGACGTGGTCGATCACGACGAACGACGGTCTGGCGTCGAGGCGGTTGCCGAGTCGCTCGCGGAGTCCGTCCGTGCTCACGCCGTTCGACGGAACCGCCTCGGCACCGACCAGGGACATAAGCGCCTGCCGGTAGAACGTAAACTCACTCGAGACCTGCCGGAGATCGACGGAGACGACCCGTGGCAGCCGTCGGTGAGCCGTCCGCGTCGTCGTGTGTATCGCGGCGGCGCCGTCCCCGTTGAGCGCGTTGAGCCGTCCGACGATGGCGGTCATGAGCGTCGTCTTTCCGGCCCCCTTCGGCCCCCAGACGTACAGCGTCGGCGGCGTCGACCCCGAGAACGCGGGTGCCATCGCGTCGAGCAACCGCTCGACGTACCGTCCGCGGTCCTGGACGTCGGTCCGACAGGCCGTCGGATCGAGAACCGCTCGGTCCCGGACGATCCGGTCTGCCGTCTCGTCTCTGATTCGCCGATCGATTCGATCGTCGATCTTCATTCCAGCGTGTCGATCACTGAGAGAGCGGCTGTTCGGCCGTCTCGAGCGATCGATCGGAGTGATAGAGCGTCGCTCCAGTCTCGTCGTCGAAGAGGTGAAGCCTGTCGAGGTCGGCCCCGAACTCGACGACGTCACCCTGTCGAAGCGACGAGCGGGCGCCGACTTTGAACTTCGCAAACGTGCCGGCGACCTCGCCGTGAATCAGCGTCGTGTCGCCGAGTGGCTCGGTCACGGAGACCGTCGCCTGGATCGAGGTGTCCGCGGTGGCCGCGTCCGCGTGGAGGTCCTCCGGTCGGACGCCGAGGAGCAACCGATCGCCCTCGAGGTCGGCCAGACCGTCGGTCTCGGGCAACCGGACGTCGACGCCGTCGCCGATTGCCACGTAGCCGTCGCCGTCCTCGCGGACGTCGACCGGTAGCGTGTTCATCGCCGGGCTCCCGATGAACTCGGCGACGAACCGGTTGGCCGGATAGTCGTACAGCTCCTGCGGGCGAGCGACCTGCTGGAGCTCGCCGGCGTTCATGACGGCGACGCGGTCGCCCAGCGTCATCGCCTCGGTCTGGTCGTGGGTGACGTAGATCGTCGTCGTCTCGAGTTCGTCGTGGAGTTCGCTCAACTCGGCGCGCATCTGGATCCGCAGCTTCGCGTCCAGGTTCGACAGCGGCTCGTCCATCAACAGATAGTCGGGGTCGCGAACGAGCGCGCGGCCGATCGCGACGCGCTGGCGCTCGCCGCCCGAGAGCGCTTTGGGTTTGCGCTCGAGGAGGTCCTCGATGTCGAGGATGGCGGCGGCCTCGGCGACGCGGTCTTCGATCTCTTCGTCGGTGTACTCGCCCGCTGACTTCATCCCGAACGTCATGTTCCGTTTCGCAGACATGTGCGGATAGAGCGCGTAGTTCTGGAACACCATCGCGACGTTGCGGTTTTTGGGCTCCAGATCGGTGATCGCCTCGCCGCTGGCGAGCACGTCGCCCTCGGTGACCGACTCGAGGCCGGCGAGCATCCGGAGCGTCGTCGACTTCCCACAGCCGGAGGGACCGACGAGAACGAGAAACTCGCCGTCGTCGATCTCGAGGTCGAGCGAGTC
This sequence comes from Natrialbaceae archaeon B1-Br10_E2g2, assembly GCA_001563805.1. Lineage (GTDB taxonomy): Archaea > Halobacteriota > Halobacteria > Halobacteriales > Natrialbaceae > Natrarchaeobaculum. The sequence goes on along the minus strand of LKMK01000250.1, from coordinate 411 downwards.
GACCGCCGTGACGTCTTCGAACCGTTTCGTAACGTTGTCGAGTGTGATATCAGTCATTGGTAGCTCACTTCTGTTGGACCCCGAAGGTCTCGAGGAGCGGGTTTCGGAACGCGATCAGCGCGAGCAGCGGCGGGATGAGCGTGATGATGGCGCCGGCCATCACGATCGACCACTGCAGTTCGCCGGCCTGGATGTCTCCCTGCAGGAGGGTGATCCCGACCTGCGTGACCTGCTGGGCCTGCGAGTCGATGATGACCAGCGGCCAGAGGTACTGGTTCCAGGCGTAGATGAACATGATGACGGAGACGCCGGCGAGCATCCCCTTCGACATCGGGATCAGCACGTAGACGAGGAACTTGAACGGCCCGATGCCGTCGAGTTTCGCCTGCTCGACGATCGACTCGGGAATCG
>LKMK01000249.1 GCA_001563805.1 Natrialbaceae archaeon B1-Br10_E2g2 | reverse complement strand
GAGAGGCCGTAGACGAGGTGGCCGGCGTGAAACAGCGCGAGTTCGTCCGCCTCGAGTCGGATCCCGAGCACCTCTTTCAGCATGACCTGCGAACCGAACGCCGAGAGCGCCAGTCCGTAGACCGATCCCCAGAGGAGCCCGCGCTGTTCGGGTTCGATCGATCGATCGGCGTCCTGCAGGGCGAACAGCGCCCCGAAGAGCGCACCCGCCTGAATCCCGTAGGCGAAGTGGAGGACGAGGCCCGCGACCGGGTGGTCGTCCGGATCGCCGCCGGAGACGTACTGCGCCCAGAAGTTCGCCGACGGCGGCAGCGACCGCATGATCGGCAGCCGGAACGCCGTCATGATGAGCGTCGCGACGAACCCCGCCTGGAGCCCTCGAGCGCCGGCGTACGTGGCGTGGTCGAGTCTCGAGCGGTCGTCGGTTTCCTCGGTCCGATCCGCGCTCTCGCCGCGCGGTCGCAACTGCCGAAGCCGATCTGATACGGACATCGTGTGTCCACGATTCTACGATAGACCGCGACTTAATCGCCCGGCGCGCCCGTGACTGCAGGGGATAGACCAGCTTCGTTGGATCGGCCCGCCATTCGGGCCCTACCGAACACAGCCGTCAGCGACTTCGACGACGACAACGTACTTTTGCCCGTCCGGGACGAACGACGGGTCATGACACCGGTCGAGGCGAAACTCGAGGCCGCACGCGACGACCTCGCGGGCCGCGACGGGGTGCTCGTGGCCTTCTCCGGCGGAGTCGACTCGAGTGCGGTAGCCGCACTCGCCTACGACGCCCTCGGCGAGGACGCGATCGCCTGTACGGCCAGCAGCGAGACGCTCCCGGAGGCCGAACTCGAGGACGCGAGACGGGTCGCCGACGAGATCGGCATCCGCCACGAGGTCGTCTCCTTCTCCGAACTCGAGAGCGACGAGTTCGTCGCGAACGACGACGACCGCTGCTATCACTGCCGGACGATGCGACTCGGCGAGATGAGAGCGACCGCCCGCGAGTTCGGCGTCGAAACGGTCTGTGACGGTACCAACGCGGACGATCCCGGGGCGGGCCACCGCCCAGGGCTCCAGGCGGTCGAGGAACTCGAGATCTACTCGCCGCTGCTGGCTCACGACATCACGAAAGCCGAGGTTCGGGAGATCGCCGCCCACTACGGCCTCTCCGTGGCGGACAAACCCTCGATGGCCTGTCTCTCCTCGCGGATCCCGACCGGGCTCGAGGTCACCGAAGAGCGCCTGGGCCGCGTCGAACGGGCCGAGGCCCTGCTCCGACAGTGGGGGTTCGACCAGTTCCGCGTGCGCGACCACGACGGCCTCGCCCGCATCGAGGTCGCGGGCGACGAACTCGAGCGGGCCCTGCAACTCGAGTTCGTCGAGCCCGTCCGCGAGGAACTCTCGGCGCTCGGGTTCGACCACGTCACGCTCGACCTCCACGGCTACCGGACCGGCAGCGTCAGTCCCGCCGCCGACGCCGACCAGGAGCACACTGTCGCGGTCGACTCGCGTCCAGACGACTGACCGTCCGACGGCGGGGGGAGACGGCGGTCGCCGGAGCGGAGTCCGTCCGCGCTGGTGATCGGATCGAAACGTCAGAAACGCGCGCCAAATGGAAACGTACGTCCAAAATATGCCCCAATATCGTGTGCTAAAAGTAACGATGTAGCTACTGATGGACCTACGTGCGGAAATATTGCACAAGGCGATGCGAACGTACCATCGCGGGAAGTAGCAGTACTCGATGGACGTGGACGGAGAGCCCGAGTGGAGCATCGAAACGCGACGGACGTACACCCCCGCCGATAGCGACCGGGAACGCGAGTATCGGACCTACCGTCACGAGTCGGGCGACCTGCGGTTGAAGGTCGCTCCCGCGGCACTCGACGGCGACGACCACCCCGGATACGCGCTGACCGCCACGACCTACCCGGGCCTCGAGCTATCGGAGACGATCCACGTCAGGACCGTGCTGACTGCCGACCGCTGTGATCGGATCGCTCGCCAGTTTATGACGCTCTTTGCAGCCCGCTACGACGGTCCTGGCTCGCTCGAGGATGCCCTCGAGTACGCTGCCGACCGAACCCGGGATCATCTGTGAGCGTCCCGTACGGCCCGTCGATCACTCCCGCCCGACCCACTTCAGGACCACCAGCGTCCCCTCGAACAGGAGGATCATCGTGATGCCGACGAGCACCGGCGCCATCGCCGTCGGATCGAACGTGAACATGAACGCCAGGCCGAAGAAGGCCGCCCAGAAGTACAGGCGCTTTTCGGCCAGCCAGCGTCGGGTCGTCACGCCCATCATGATCGCGAGCATGATAAAGAGCGGAATCTGGAAGACGATGGCGAGGAACGCCGTCAGGGTGATGACCAGGTCGAAGGTCTCACCAAGTGCGTAGGCGATTTCGGCGCTGCCCTCGGCGTAGAACGTGAAGTAATAGAAGAGGATCGGCAACACCAGCAGGTACGAAAACAGCATCCCGACGCCCGCGAGGACGACGCTGGTCGGGACGGCCGCGAGGTAGTACTTGCGCTCGTGGGGGTACAGCCCCGGCTTCATAAACAGGTAACACTGGTAGACGAACATCGGGAGCCCGACCATGATCCCGAGCAACGCTGCGACCTTGATCCGGGTCAGCCACAGCTCTAGTGGGTGGTAGATGTGCGGCGGCGGTTCGTTGACGCCCGCCGGGAACACGTCGGCCCAGATGATCGAGATCGCGTCGGACGCCCACAGCAGTCCGATGGCGGTCCCCGCCGAGGCGAACAGGAGGACGACCGCGAACCGGAGGATCATCTCCTCGATGTGGTCGGCCAGTGGCATCTCCTCGTCGTCCGGCGGCGTCGAGATCCCCCCGACGTCGTCGTCGGGGAACGAGGTCTCGCTCGAGCCGTGACCCGAGACGACCCCTTCGCCGTCGGTTTCGACGGGTCGGTTCTGGTCCGGGCCGTCCGACGACTCACTCGAGTCGGCAGCATCCTCGGTCGACTCGCCCGGGTCGGCAGCATCCTCGGTCGACTCGCCCGGGTCGGCAGCATCCTCGGTCGACTCGCCCGGGTCGGCGGCGTCGGCGTCCGATACCGGCGGCTCACCACCGGTGTCACGTGACTCGTCGGGGTCTCCGGGGTCCCCGTCTGGCGCCGACTCCTCCGACATCTATCGAGATATAGATAGGCCGCCGGTTATAGGCCTTTTTCTTACGTACACCGACCGAGAGTGACGAGCGACGTGTCACGTCGCCGAACGCGGGCGCGAATCGATAGACACACGAAAGGTTGATAACTGGAAATCGGGTACCCAGAACCAGTCAATGAGTTCTGCCGTCGACGAGGACACCGCTCGAGCCATCAACACCGGCCGGGAAACCCTCGGTGCGATGTTCTCGAGCGCACAGACCCACCTACAGAAGGTGTTTATCGTCTTCGTGCTCGGCTTCCTGGGATCGTTCTGGGCCCTCCGGGTGTACATCTGGAGCTTCCTCGAGGAGACGGCGAAAGCGGAGATGACCGCCGAAGTCGCCGAGGCGACGGACATCATCACGCGGACACCGTTCGAGGTGATCCTCCTGCAGGCGAAGATCGGACTGCTGGTCGGTGCGATCGTCGCGATTCCGGCCCTGCTGTATTTCTCCCGGGACGCGTTGCGACGCCGCGGCGTCCAGTCCGCCGTTCCGGTCTCGCGTGGCTATCTGGTCGGATTCGTGCTGGCGTCGTTCAGCCTCTTCTGGATCGGCGTCGCCTACGCCTACGCGGTCTTCTTCCCGTTCGCGTTCAACTTCCTCGGCGCCGTCGCCCACGACGCCGGCGTCAACCCGAGCTGGGGGATCACGGAGTTCACCGAGTTCATCGCCCTGCTGACGCTCTCGTTCGGCCTCGCCGCCCAGTTGCCGCTGTTCATGAGCGTCCTCTCGTATACGGAGATCGTCTCCTACGAGACGTTCCGGGACAAGTGGCGCCACGCGATCGTCGCGATCACCGTCTTCGGTGCGCTGTTCTCGCCGCCGGACCCGTTCACGCTGATCATGTGGGCGCTGCCGCTGGTCGGGCTCTACGTCTTCAGTCTCGGCCTCGCGAAGGTCGTCGCCAACACGCGCCGCCGTGGGGCCGCCGAACTCGACACCGGAGCCGCGCTCGTGAAACGGCGCGTCCTCCAGTTCGTCGCCGCGATCGCGACCATCACCGTCGGGCTGGCCGTCTTCCTCAACCAGAACGGCCTCGAGTGGGCCGACGAGTCGGTCGTCCCGCTGCTCCCGTCCGGGCTCCGACCCGAGGGATCGCTCACGCTCGGGCCCACGCTCGAGTCGCTCGTGGTCGAGTACGGCCTGCTCGGTGAGGCCGCCGTCGGAGTGATCGTCGCCGCCGCCGTGAGCGTTCTCCTGCTCGTCGGCTACACCGCGAAAGTGTTACAGTCCCCGGTCTACCCGCGAGAAGACGACATCCGGACCGCCGAGGACCCCGACGACGTCGACTTCGAGACGCTCGCGGCCGACGACATCGCCGACGTCCCGGCACCGGTCTTCCTCGCGATGGACGAAGAGACCGCTCTCGAGCACTCCCGGCAGGCCCTCTACGACGACGACCGGGAGAAAGCCGAAGCGATCCTCAATCGGTTCGACACCCTCACCGAGCAGGCCCAGGACGCAGACGGCGAGGGCTCGAGCGAGGGGACCGGGACGGCCGTCGGCGCGACCGACGCCGACGAGGAGGGCGGGAGCGTCTTCTCGAGTACGGCCGCCAGCATGCTCGATCCCTTCACCGAGGAGGAGACGACCGAGGACGACATCGGCGGCTACGCCTACGACCTGGCGTTCATCGTCGACAGTCTCACCTCGAAGACGATCTACATCGTCGGCGTCTTCATGGCCGTCCTCGGCGGTTCGTTCCTGGCGCTCTACCAGGGCGGCTTCGGCATCATTCTCGCGCAGTTCGTCGACCGCGTTCCCCCGGAAGTGCTCGACGAGGTGACCGAAGACGGCGCCAGCACGGACGAGGTAACCTCGGAACTGGTGGGCGAACTGGG
>LKMK01000044.1 GCA_001563805.1 Natrialbaceae archaeon B1-Br10_E2g2 | reverse complement strand
TGTCATCTGTTCGACAACGGTGTCACCTCCTCGACGGGCGCCGATCGCACGAGCCGCGGTGACACCACCGCGGACGACTGAGTACCGGTCGGCCGTCTGCCGCCGCGTTCTCCTACGGCCCCGGAACGAATCCGACGGACCGGTCGTACGGTCGGACGATCGACGACCATACAGTCCATCCGCCCACCACTCCCGAACGCTACGCTTTAGTCCGCTCGAGCCCACGTTCCGGCGATGCGTCGGATCTACGAGTCGGACGCCCTCAAACGGGACGACGAGCCGTTCACGCCGAGCGAGCGACGCCGGCGAACGGTTCCCCTCCAGGCGTTTCGGTCCATCGACTCGACGGGGTGGAGCAAGGCCATCTTGCCGGAGCGACTGACTCGTCGCGCCATCGAGGTCGAGGTGTCCACGCTCGAGGAGCGCTATCGCGCGGGCGAGCCGATCCCGTTCAAGATCACCATGCGAAACCCGTGGCCGATCCCGGTCGTGCTCCGGACCGAGTCCCCGCTCAGGTGGTACTGGACCGTAGACGGCCACCTCGAGGCCTCGCACGTGAGGACGCACCGACCCCCGGACGAAGGAGCCGAGTTCCGGTTCGCCCGCGGCGAGCGCAAGGAGTTCTACAAACACTGGTCCCAACTGTTCCGGGTCAGCGACGACGAGTGGGAGCCCGCCGAGCCGGGAACCTACGTGATCGGTGCCGAGATCAACGTCGCCGGGGACGCCGAGCTTACCGGGGAGACGACGGTCGAGATTCGACCGGACTGACGTCTCACAGGTCCGGCGTAGGCGCTCCCGTTGTCAGCCCGACGCCAACGACACTCCTCGATTCGATCGGAGTTGTCGTTCGTGTCGAAAATAGGGGGAGGTAGATTTGAACCCCGGTCACAGCAGAGCTGCTCCCTGGTTCAAACTACCTCTAAACTACTTTTGACGCTCACGGCACTCGTCACTCCGTTCCTCGTTGTTGTTCGCGTCGAAAAGTAGCGGGAGGTAGATTTGAACTACCGATCTGCGGGTTATGAGCCCGCCGGAATCTCCTGGCTATCCCATCCCGCTACCTCCTTCTAACCGAGTACACTAATTAAGGGTTGTGATTCGCATGCCGTATGCGGGTTTCTCCCGTCACTCCCGGTGGACCTTCCACGTATAGAGGCTCTCACAGGTGTAGTTGACGACGAACCCGACGCCGATCCCGATCACGTTCGCGGCCATATACCAGACGCCGAAGCCGTAGACGAGGATCGCGAGCACCGTCAGCGTCACCAGAAAGCCGCCGACCCTGACCGCGTTCGAGCGCAGAAACCGCCGACCGAGCGCCCGTGGTCCGATCTGCCCGAAGGTCGCGAACGTCCACCGTTCGTTGATCGCGAAGATGACCACGATCGCCAGCTCCCAGGCGATGACCTTCGCGACGACCGGCCCCAGGACCGTCAGCTCGACCAGCAGGAACAGTACGACGTTGTCCACGGTGGCCCCGGCCAGGCCGACACCCGCGAACTGGCCGAACCGGGTGGGGTCGGCAAGCGCGCGCAGGCGCATCCGGACGGCCTCGAGGGGCGAGTCACTCATCGCCCGGGACGAATCGACGGCCCGGCTCGCGCTCGAGGGTCTCGAGGACGGTCGTCGCTTGCGGGATACGGGTGGCGATCGATTCGTGGAGTCGATCACCGCGCAGGCGGCCCGCGCGGTGGTGGGCCTCGAGCAGCCCGCCAGCGAGCTCGAGGGTGGTGCCGACCGAGGAGACGGTCGAGTCGGGTGCGTCGGCCCAGGTGACCGGCACCTCTTCGATCCGGTAGCCGAGCGCGTCGGCGAGTGCGATGAGCTCGACGTCCCAGGCGAAGCCCGACTCACAGAGAGACGGGGCGAGTTCCGTCCAGGCGGTGCGGTCGATGGCTTTCACGCCACACTGGTAATCCCACACTGAGACGGCGAGCAGTCGGCGTGCGATCCAGGCGAACGCGTCGCCGAGTCGCTCCCGACGCGCCGACTGGCTGTGGTGGACGTCGGCATCGGGATGCCGTCGGGAGCCGACCGCGAGATCGGCCCGTCCGTCGCGGACGCGGTCGACGACGTCGCCGACCGATTCCACGGCGGTCGCCCCGTCGGCGTCGACGAACGCGAGCACGTCGGTCTCGAGCGCACAGAAGCCGGCGGTGATCGCCGCGCCCTTTCCACGACGGTGTGGGGCGACGTTGACCGTCGCCGGAAGGGCTGTGAGCGCCTCGAGCGTCTCCGGCCTGGGATCGTCGAGCTCGATCAGGATCGTCTCCGGTGCCACCCGATCTTCGAGGTCGAGGACGTACGAGCGGAGTACGTCGAGGCTGGGGCGAAACGCCGGGATGACGAGACCGACCGTCCGACTCATTCGTCTCCAGCGTGGGCCCGCCGTACAAAAAACGTGCTGAAAGCGCCGGCGGACCGCCCCCACAGTGTCCTCCCTTCAGATCCGTTCGTCGAGGACGGCCCGAGACTGCAGGCGGTCGTGCCTCCCGGCAGGATCGACGCCGCGTTCGGGTCAGTTAGACCAGGTGCTCGTCTCGAGAGTGCCCGAAAACCGGCGTGTGGTCGACGTTCGTATGACGGACTCCAGTACGACACCGCTGTGAGTGCTCCCTCGAGCCATCGACGGCGAGACAGCGGTCGACACCCGATCGCGACCGCGGTGTTAGACCGTCAGTTCGCCTTTCGGTCGGACGACGTCGACCGCGTCGGCGTCGACGCGGTCGACGTCGAGGAAGTGCGGGATGAAGTTCCGGCGTTCGAAGTCCTCGAACTCCGACTCGGCGCCGACGGTACACCAGAGCTGGACCTCCTCGGGACCGTGCCACTCGCCGTTGCGGCTGATCCCGAAACAGACCAGCTCCTCCCCCGCGTGCTCGATGATGGCTCCTTTCCGGATTCCCGGGTCGCCGTGGATGATGAGCCGCTTCATAGCCTCGATTTCTCGCGTTGAGGGATTAAACGCTTCGAAGGCCACCCGGGACGATCGGTTCCTTCCGGGGAGCGTGTCCGGACGAGCGCCTTGAGGTACGTCGACTGGCCGGCGAGGGCCGCGAATACTGGAACCGTTCGCCCGCGGTGGATCGGGGTCGACCGCGAACCAAACGGGTTTTAAACGGGGCTACCTTAGCCCTCGGCAAGTGAGATAACCATGCAGATGCCACGCCGATTCAATACGTACTGCCCGCACTGCCACGCCCACCACGAACACGAAGTCGAGAAGACCCGAACCGGCGCCTCGACCGGCATGAAGAAGGTCGCCGACCGCCAGCGCAAACGCCAGACCTCGAGCATCGGTAACTCCGGGAAGTTCTCGAAGGTCCCGAGTGGCGAGAAGCCGACCAAGAAGACCGACCTCAAGTACCGCTGCAGCGAGTGTGGCAAAGCCCACCTCCGCAAGGGATGGCGCGCCGGCCGACTCGAGTTCCAGGAGTGATTACGATGGCAGGAAATTTCTACAGCGTCCGCTGCGGTGACTGCGAGAACGAACAGATCGTCTTCGGCAAAGCCTCCACGGAGGTCGCCTGTGCCGTCTGCGGGACGACGCTCGCCCGCCCGACGGGAGGCAAAGCCGAGATCGAACACGAGATCGTCGAAACCGTCGAGTCACGATGAAGTACAGCGGCTGGCCCGACCCCGGCGAACTCGTCGTCGGCAAGATCGACGAGATCGAAGACTTCGGCGTCTTCGTCGATCTCGAGGAGTACGAGGACAAGCGCGGCCTGATCCACATCTCCGAAGTCGCCAGCGGCTGGATCAAGAACGTCCGCGATCACGTCCGTGAGGGCCAGATCGTCGTCTGCAAGGTCTTAGACGTCGACGAGGGACACGAGCAGATCGACCTCTCGCTCAAAGACGTCAACGACCACCAGCGCTCGGAGAAGATCCAGCAGTGGAAAAACGAGCAGAAGGCCGACAACTGGATGGATCTGGCGTTCGAGGGCCTGGACGACGAATCCTACACCGCTGTCGCGAACGAGTTGATCGGCGCCCACGGAAGCCTCTACGAGGGCTTCAAGCAGGCCGCGATCCACGGCGAGGAGGCCCTCGAGGGCTCCGACATCTCGACCGAGGAACTCGAGGCGATCGTCGAAACCGCTCGCGAGAACGTCTCGGTGCCGTACGTCAACGTCACCGGCTACGTCGACCTCGAGAATCCGTCGCCGACCGGCGTCGACGGCATCCGCGAGGCGCTCGAAGCGGCCGAGGGTAACGGCGACGTGCCCGACGAAGTCGACCTCGAGGTCAGCTACGTCGGCGCGCCCGAGTACCGCATCGAAGTCAAGGCCCCCAACTACAAGACCGCCGAGGCCCAGCTCGAAGAAAGCGCCGAGCGAGCGGTCGCGGCGATCGGAGACCACGGCGGCGACGGCGAGTACCACCGTGAACGCCGGACCGACGACGAGTAACGTGACCGGCTCGAGTACATCGACACCGTTTCGCGTATGAAATCTGATATTCGGGTGTGTTCGGCGTGGCGCGAGCGACACGACCGCCCGGTCTACTCACTCGGCGACCGCTGTCCCGATTGTGACGCCCCGACCGATAACACCGCGCCGGCGCCGTTCAACCCGGGCGATCCGTACGGCGAGTACCGACGCGCTCTTAACCGTCCCGGTCGCTGATACGGTATGGACGAACTCGACATCGAGACGGTCGCCGAGGTCGACCTCGACGACCCCGTACTCGTCGAGGGCCTGCCCGGCGTTGGACACGTTGGAAAGCTCGCCGTCGACCACTTGCTCGAGGAGTGTGCGGGCGACTGTACGCTCGTCCGGCGCATCTACTCTCAGGAGTTTCCGCCGCAGGTGAGCGTCGAAGACGGCGTCGCCGACCTGACCTGTACGGAGATTCACGCCGTCTCGTTCCCGGAGGGACGAGACCTGCTTCTGTTGACCGGCGATCACCAGGCCCAGACGAACGCGGGTCACTACGTGCTGACGAGCGCGTTTCTCGACGTCGCCGAGGAGTTCGGTGCGACCGAGGTCTACGCCTTAGGCGGCGTCCCGACCGGCGAACTCATCGACGAGTACGCCGTCGTCGGCGCCGTCAGCGACGAATCGATGCTCGAGGGCCTCGAGGAGGCTGGCGTCGAGTTCCGCGAGAACGAACCCGCCGGCGGCATCGTCGGCGTCTCCGGGCTCCTCCTGGGACTGGGCGAGCGCCGCGGCCTCGAGGCGGCCTGTCTGATGGGCGAGACCAGCGGCTACCTCGTCGACCCGAAGAGCGCCCGCGCGGTACTCGAGGTGCTCGAGGAGCTGCTCGGCTTCGACGTCGACTACGAGACGCTCGACGAGCGCGCCGACGAGATGGAAGACGTCATCGGCAAGATTCAGGAGATGGAACAGCAACAGGGGATGGACGTGCCGACGGACGACGACCTGCGGTACATCGGTTGAGACGAACTGCTATCCGCTGTTCCGGGGCAACCGCGACCGCCCGTCGAGCCACGGGACATCGGTCCACCAGCGCGTACGAGCAGCCGTTCGAACCGGTTATCGATCGACTTCTTCGTGGACCGACGACCCGGCGCCGGGTTTCGATTCCCACTCCCAGTCGTCTTCGACGCGGATGCGACCATCCTCGAGTCGTTCGACGGTGCCGACCGAATGGCCGGTCGCTGTCTCACCGTCGGCGGTAAGCTGGACGTATCGGACGTCCCATCGGTTGCCGTCGAGCGTACCAACGAGGTGACCGTCGACGATCTCGCCGCCGGCGTAATGGGCGTACAGCCGATTTTCCTCCTGTTCGAAGTGAAACTCGGTTTCCGAGCTGACAGTTCCACCCTCGCTGTTCTCGACGCCGATCAGGGTCCGACCGTCGAGTGAAACGTTCGCGACCATACGCGGACAGGCCCCGACTGGAGAATAACGGTTTCGGTCGGTCTGGCCGTCGATCCGTCACTCCTCGAGCACTTCGTAGGAGACGTCAGCGTCGCGAAGGACGTCGGTGACGCGGCCGACGGCGTCGGTGGTCGCGACGACGGTCACCTCGAGGCCGTGATTGGCGGCGTCGGCGGCGACGTCGCCCACGGCGAACGTCGTCGCGGGCTCGACGTCGGCCTGTCGACAGGCGACGACGGCCTCGACGCCAGTCGCGAGGACGCGATCGGCGTCGGCACAGTGCTCGACGACCGTCCCGTCGTCGATCACCCGGCTCCCGCCGGCGCGGACGCTCGGGACCTGCAAGACGGTGACCGACCCGGGCTCGAGTTCCATGATCCCTTCGAAGCTGGTGACTCCGACGTCCGTGCCGGCGTCGGCGTCGGTGGTCGCGATGCCGGTCGCAGGCCCCTCGCCACCGGGCTCGGCGTAGAGCAGGCCGTCCTCGAGCGACAGCGAGACGGTATCTCCTTCGGCGATGTCGTCGGTGGCCACGTAGGCGTCCTCGCTCATCGCGCCCAGGACGTCGTTCGTGACGTGGTCTGCGAACCGACGGACGTCGTCGGCGACCCCGAAGAGCCAGTCGACGCCCTCTCGAGTAACTCGGTAGCGCGAGCGGGCTTCCTTCTCGACGAGGCCCTCGTCGACGAGTTCGCGGATGTACTCGCTGACGGCCTGGCTCGTGACGCCGACTTCCTCGGCGATCTCCCCCTGGCTGACGGCTGGCTGGCGCTCGGCGATCTGGACGAGGATCCGAAACCGCGTCGCAGCCCGCTTGTTGTCGAGGACGTCGACCATACGCGTACGGTTATTTCGAGGGCGATAAAAAGGTACGCGGTCGACGTACGCGATCCCGATGACGGGCCAACATCGAAGTCGGTAGAGCCCATTGTCGAACGTGTGATCGCCGCCAGATCGGTACGCACGCTGACCGAGGGTCTTCGTCGAAACCTCCCCGATATCTGATATTGAACGACGACTAAACAAACTCATTAGGATAGAAGAGAGTCCACAGTGTATGAACGACCGCTACGACGTAGTGATCGCCGGTGCCGGACCCGCAGGCGCACAGTGTGCCCGCGACCTGGCTGCCAGGGGCTACGACGTCGTCGTCTTAGAGACCGAACCCGAAGACGAGTTCCCGCGTGCGAGCAACAAGTCCACCGCCGGGACGTTCCCCTCCATGATGGCGTCGTTCGGCATCCCCGACGACGTGGTAATGCAGTACACCGACAGCGTCGTCCTCGAGTCGCCGACCGACTACTACGTGAAAGAACAGCCCGGTGCCGTCCTCGAGTTCGCGGATTTCAAACGGTTTCTCGTCGAGGACGGTCGCAACGACGGCGCGGAGTACCGCTTCAGCGCCCGCGCGACCGAGCCGATCACGGAGAACGGCGAACCCGTCGGCGTCAGGTACAACGGCGACGAGGAGGTCTACGCCGAGGTCACGATCGACGCGACCGGGCCGTCCGCGCCGCTGGCGAAGCAACTCGGCGTCAGCGACCTCGAGCGAGAGAATCACGCCGTGGGCATCGAGTACGAGTTCGAGGGGATCGACATCGATCGCCCCGGCTTCGCCGACCTCAACGACGCGATGATGCTCCGACTCGACCACGAGATCGCCCCCGGGGGCTACTCGTGGATCTTCCACACGGGTGGTGACACGGCGAAAGTCGGCCTCTGTTACATCCAGAACGACTACCACACCCGGTACTCGAAAGACGGCTACACCATCGACGACTACCTCGAGCACTGGCTCGAGACCGACCCGCGGCTCGCGGACGCCGAACGCCTCGAGGGCAAACAACACCGCGGCTCGGCACACATCCAGATGCCCGGTACGCTCCACACCGACCGCTTCATGGCGATCGGTGACACCGTCCCGACGATCGATCCGCTCTGGGGCGAGGGGATCCACCAGTGTATGAAATCCGGACGAGCGGCCGCCGCGACCGTCGACAGCTGTCTCAAACACGGCGAGCTCGAGCCCACCGCCGAGAACCTCGAGGACTACGAGACGCTCTGGCACCGCGACGTCGCGCCGAACATGCGAAAGCGGCTGCTGATGACGAAGATGTTGTATCTCGCGGAGAACGAACGCTACGACCGGCTGATGTCGGACCTCAACGGTCTCGATCACGACACGCTGGCGAAGGCAAACAACGGCGACCCTTTCGCCGTCGCACGCCTGTTGAACGTGGGCGATCTGTCGATGCTCGCGGAGTTCGCCAGGCGGGAGTTCGTCCCGGACATCCTCCCGTAACGCCGACCGAACCATCCTGCTCGAGCGTCGGTCCCGGCCTCGAGAGGCGTTCAGTGGGAGGCTCACGACAGCTATCGCGGCTCAGGTCGGCGCTCGCCGCGTCTGAGATGGGTCCCGAGACGTCCACTGCCGACACCGATTGCCGACACAGCCCGGTCTCGGACTCCCACAGATCCCCCTCATGAACGACATCGTACTCGTCTTCGCCGTCGGCCTCGTCACCGGACTCGCCACGGGACTCGGCGTCGCGCCGTTTTTCGTCGTCCGCGAACTCAGCGCTCGGTGGCTGGCACTGCTCTGGGGACTCGCCGTCGGCATCCTGCTCACGGCGTCGCTGTTCGGTCTGGTCGGGGAGGGGATCGCCGCCGGCGCCGCGAGTCACGTCCTGGTCGGCGTCCTCGCCGGCGTCGCGTTCGTGTTTCTCGCCGACCGGCTCGTCGCCGGCTACGAGTTCTCGCCGCGACAGCTCGCACCAGGCGAGCGGCCGGCGGCCTCGACGCTCGAGGTTCGGACCCTCGTGTTGACCGTCGGAGTATTGACCATCCACAGCATTCCGGAGGGGATCGCCGTCGGCGTCGCCTTCGCCGATCCCGGGCCGGCCTCGTCGGTCGAACTTGCCGGCGTCACGCTGCCGGCGCTGGCCGTCTTCATGGGTGTCGCGATCTCGATCCTGAACGTCCCCGAAGGGCTCGCGATCGCGATCCCGTTGATCGCCTACGGCATTCGCCCCTGGAAGGTCGTCGGCTGGGCCGTCTTCTCGGGCCTGCCACAGCCGATCGGCGCCGTCGCCGCCTACCTCTTCGTCAGTACGTTCGAGGGCTGGCTCGCGGTGAGTTTCGGCTTCGCCGCCGGCGCGCTCTTCTATCTCGTCTTCGTGGAGTTCCTCCCGGCCGGCCTCGAGGCGGGGCGCTCGTTGCCGGGCCGTGGACGCCTCGAGCTCGCCGCGGGCTCGCTAGTCGGCTGCCTCGCGACCCTCGCGATCATCCTCGTAATAGAGGGCGTCGGCGTCGCCTGAACCCGCGGGCGGACACGCCGGTGGCGGCTCCGTCCGCCACCCACCTGTTCCGTCGTCGGGTCGCCCACACGGTTCGCGACTGCTCACGCAAAAATCCGGATCGAAAACGAGCGGAAGCGCAACGCGCCGCGGTACAATCGCTTGCCGTTCAGACCGTCTCGGGCAGCCAGCCGCCGTCGACCTCGACGTTCTCGCCGCTGACGTAGTCGGTGTCCGGATCCAGAAAAAAATACAGCGGGCCGATCAGATCCTCGAAGCTCGCGGGCCGGTCGCGCGGGAGCTCCTCGGGGAACTCGTCGGAGTTCTCCACGACGTACGGGGAGATGGCGTTCACCGTGATCCCGTCGTCTTGGGTGTCGGCCGCGAGCATCCGCGTGAACATCAGGACGCCCGTCTTCGCGACGAAGTACGGGAAGTTCTTCGGGCTCACGAGTCCCTTCTCCGAGGAGGCGTAGCCGACGTTGACGATGCGGCCATAACCCAATTCGCGCATTCCCGGCAGTGCCCGCCTCGAGCAGAGGTAGGTCCCGTTGAGGTTCGTTTCGAGGACCCGGGTCCAGGTCTCGAACTCGAGGTCGGCCCAGTGGGCGGGGGCGAAGTCGCCGACGTTGTTGACCAGCAGGTCGACCGAGCCGAGCTCCGACTCGATCGCGGCGAAGAGGTCGTCGACGCTGTCGGGATCGGTCACGTCACCCTGGACGGTCGTCGCGTCGCTCGCGCCGCGTTCGCGGGCGGTCTCGGCGACGTCGCGGGCGGCGTCGTCGCTCGTGTGGTAGTGGACCGCCGTCTCGGCACCGCAGTCGGCGATCGCCAACAGGAGTTCGCGACCGACGCCGCGGGCACTCCCCGTCACGAGGGCGGTCTGGCCGGTGAGGTCGGGGTCGTCCATACCAGTTTCTGGGTCGGAAGAGTCCTAAAAGGGCGGGTGGTGGCACGAACGGCCGCGTCGTGCAGTCGACTGCCGCTCGGCGACGTCGGGCCGACCTGCGTGGCGTGGATTTACGGTGTCCGGGCCCCGTAGTCGTCCCCATGACGCTCGAAACCGTGTTGCTCGCCGTCGGTCCCGGTGACGCCGAACGCAGCGACGATCTGGCGGACGCCGTCATCGAGGTCGCCAGGCCGGCCGCGGCGACCGTCGTCCTCGCACACGTCTTCACCCAGTCCGAGTACGACGAGGTCGTCACCAGACTCGAGTTCGACGACGACGTGGACGTCGGTCCCGACGCCGTGGCTGCCCGCCACTCGACGATCCGTGACCTGCAGGCGGCTCTGGAGGAGGCCGACGTTACCTACGAGATCCGTGGTGCCGTCGGCGAGCACGGACCGGCGATCGTCGACCTCGCGACCGACGTCGATGCTGACCGCGTCGTCGTCGGCGGCCGCCGCCGCTCGCCGACCGGCAAGGCCGTCTTCGGCTCGACGGCCCAGGAAGTCCTGCTCTCGGCGCCGTCTCCCGTAACGTTCGTTCGCAGCGATGAGGAGCACAGTTAGCCGTCGATTCCAGCAATACTGCACCGACGGGAATACTTAAGCGGGTCGCACTGTCACTGTCAAGGTATGGCCATCGATACGGTTTTGCTCGCAGTGGGTCCAATGGACACGGTACGCGCCGAAGAACTGGCCGATACCGTCCTCGAGATCGCGGAACCGCTCGAGGCGTCGGTCGTGATCGGCCACGCGTTCACGGAAGACGAGTACGAGGAGTTCCGCGAGGACCTGGGCTTCGAAGAGCGGGTCGAGAACGTCGACCCCGACGACGTCGCCGCGCGACGCCCGCCAGTCGGCGACCTGGAGGAGATCTTCGCCGACGCCGGCGTCGAGTACGAGGTCCGTGGCGCACTCGGTGAGGTCTCCTCGAAAGTCGTCGACATGGCGATCGACGTCGACGCCGATCGGCTGGTTCTCGGCGGCCGCCGCCGCTCGCCGGCCGAGAAGGCCGTCCTCGGCTCGGTCTCACAGGACATCATCCTCCAGGCACCCTGCCCGGTCACGTACTTCCGGGACCTGGACGTCATGGAGTAACGAGCGGGACCACTCGGGTCTCGGCCCGACCGTTTTCGCGGGCGATTGCACTCGAGCAGCGGCTCTCTCCCTCGGTGGCGTCGCTCGTCGTCGTTCGCTCGTCGTCACGGATACCGTTCGCCGTCGTCGTTCGATGGCACCTGCCACAGTCACTCGACATCGCCGTTCGATGGCACCTGTCGCCACCACCCGGCGTCGCGATCAGTCGTCTACCTGGAGTCGTTTGGTCGTCTGGACCAGCGGGTGGCGTGCGTAGTCGACGACCTCGATGTCGTCGATCTTCTCGAGGCCCTCTTTGGCGGCCGTCCGGGCCATCCCGAGGTCGATCTCGTGGTCGACGACGATCACGTACGCGTCCATCTCGTCGATCCCCAGCCGGTCGGCCGCGAGCACCCGGTGGTGACCGTCGGCGAGCAACAGCGTCCCGTCGTTGTCGATGACCACGAGCGGTTCGGCGAGCCCACGCTCGAGTTCGTAGCGCCGTCCCTCGAGTTCGTCCGCGTAGACCCGTCCCTGCGTCGGGGTCAACTCGGAGAGGGTCACCGTGTGTCGCGTCTCGCTGAGTTCGATCTCGTGGATCTGCTCTAAGGTCCGCATCAGTTTGCCGACCTTCTCGGGCGTCGCGCGCTCGATCTGACTCCGGATGACGTCGGAGTTCGAGATGATCCCCACGAGGTTGCCGGCGTCGTCCACCACGGGGAGTTTCTTGATGCCCGACCGGAGGATGACGCGAGCGGCGTCGGTCACCTTCATCTCCGGGTGGGCGACCAGCAGGTCCGTCGTCATCACCTTGAAAATCGGTTCGTCCTCGTCGGCGAGCAACATGTCCCGGGCGCTGACGAACCCCTCGACGCGACGGCGTTCACAGACCGGATAGCCGCTGTGGTCGTCACTCTCGGCGATCCGCTTGGCGACGGCGCCGACGGTGGCGTCGGGCGAGACCGTGGCCACGTCACGGGTCATATAGTCTTTGACCTGGGGCTTTCGTCTATCCGACGTGACCTCCATACCCGTTTGTACGGGGCGAGCGCGCAAAAGTACTGTTACTGGCGGAACTGTCTCCATCCTGTCGAGTTCCGCGCTCAGGCCGATTCGCCGTCTTCGCCTTCGACGGGCTCGGTGAACAGCCACTCGCTGGTTCGCGTGTAGGCGCCGACGGGGGTGCCGGGGCGGCTCTGGATCGCCTCGAGGAACCGGTTCGTGATCACCTCCTCGACGACGCTGACGATCGAGTCGACCTCCTCCTCGTCGTCGACGTCGCCGAGGATCCCCACCTCGAGCTGTGCGCCGGCCATGTCGGCGTGGCCCCCGGCGCTCCCGATCCGGTCGAAGGCATCACGCAGGGTCTCGCCGAGGTCGACGTCGTTCGCCCGCGAGCGTGCGGAGAGATACGCCATCTCGCCGGTGAAGCCGAAGACGAGCGTCGTCTGGATCCCTTCCATCGCCAGCAGCTGATCGGCGGCCTGTGGCAAGGCGTCGCGGTTCGAGAGCCGTCCGACGCTCGCGACGGCGACCGACCCGTTCTGGATGCGGTTTTTGATCGCACGGGCGATCGTCTCGAGCGTCTCGCCGTCGATCGTCGGCTGTTCGATCTGTGCCAGGACGCCGGTGTCGGCGTGCTCGCTGAGGATCGAGGCCGCCCGGAAGTCCGCGGGTGAGACCTCGCGGGTAAAGTCGCCCGTATCGATCCGGATACCGTACAGCAGCGCGGTCGCCGTCGCCGGATCGAACTCGAGGCCGAGCCGATCGAGGTACTCCGTCATGATCGTACTGGTCGCCCCGACCTGGTCCCGCAGTTCGACGAACGCCCCGGGGACCGGCCCCCGCGGCGGGTGGTGGTCGATGACCACGTCGACGTGGAGCGTCTCGGGGAGCCCGTCATTGACGCCCGGGCGGGAGTGATCGACCAGCGCGAACGCCGAGAACTCCTCGAGCGACTCGTCGTCGTCGAACTGTCGGAGCTCGAGATCGAGCAGGTTGACCATCGCCCGGTTCTCCTGGTGGGAGATCTCGCCGAAGTAACAGGCCTCGGCCTCGACGCCGAACGCCTCGGCGATGTCGACGAGCGCGACCGCGCTGGCGATCGCGTCGGGGTCGGGGTTGTCGTGCATGACGACCGCCAGCCGGCCGTCGATCGACGACAGCTGCTTGCGGAGGCCGAACAGCGACTCGACGGACGGCCCGACGGTCTCCTCGAGGACGCGCTCGACGATCGCGCTCGTCGCGTCGACCACGGAGTCGGCGAGCTCCTCGAAGCGCGTGCGATCGGTCGCCGTCGGATTGCCGCCCAGCGAGGCGACGATCGATGCGTCGGGAAACCGTTCGCGGACGTTTGCCAGGGCGGTCAGGTTCTCGTCCGTCCGATCGCCCCCGACGAAGACGGTCCCAGGGTGGTCGACCGCGGCGAGTACGTCGGGGTCGGTCGGGTCGGCCGCTCGAGCCGGAACGCTCTCGTCTCGAAGCGTTTCGACGACGTTCTGGTCGTCGGTGATGACGAGCAGTCGGTCGGTTCCGGCTCGCTCGACGAGTCCGTCGACTACCTGGCGGCCGACGGTCCCACAGCCGAGTACGAGCCGGAACCCCATTTGTCGCGGCTTGCAACCGGGAGGGGTAAAAACTACCGGGTCTCCGTCGATCCGTGACACTCGGAGAGTTCGCTCTCCGGGCTCGAGTGTCGGAGCCGGGAGCCGACGCTCTCACCCGAACGGAAAACTCGAAAAACGGGCCAGTCGACTACGAAGCCAGCACGACCGACGCGGCCTCGAGCGCCGTGTCGACGACCGGGCCGAAGCCGGGCAGGAGGACGACCGTCATCACGGCCGCGAAGACGATCGCCGCGTAGAGGCCGGTCGGCTGGGAGAGCGCGTCACGCTCGACGAGCGGCTCTTCGATCCAGACGGCCTTGACCAGCCGCGAGTAGTAGTACAGCGACAGCGCGCTGTTGACTACGAGCGCGGCAGCGACCAGGAGCATCGCCGTGGTGCCGACGCTGATCGCGCCGACGAACAGGAAGTACTTGCTCCAGAAGCCACCGAGCGGTGGGATCCCCGCGAGGCTGAACATGAAGATGGCCAGCGCGAAACAGGCGACCGGCGCCCGTCGTGCGAGGCCGTTGTAGTCCTCGAAGGTGCGGCCGACGCCCCAGTGTTCGGCCAGGGCGACGAACAGGAACGCACCCGTGTTCATGAAGCCGTAGACGAGCAAGTGCATCATCGCGGCACCCATGACGAGTTCGCCGCCGCCGACGGTGAGGCCCGCGAGGCCGATCAGCGCGTAGCCGGCGTGGCCGATCGAGGAGTACGCGAGCATCCGCTTGACGTTGTTCTGGGTCGCCGCGGCGAAGTTCCCGACCGTCATCGTGACGATCGCCAGGATGACGAACGCGAGCGTCCAGTCGATACCGATCAGCTCGCCCGTGACGTCGATCGGGAACGCCGTCGAGAAGACGCGGAACGCGATCACGAAGCCGGCGGCCTTCGAGGCCGACGAGAGGAACGCGCTGATCGGCGCGGGACCACCCTCGTAGGCCTCGGGCGCCCAGAAGTGAAACGGCACGCTCGCGGTCTTGAACGCGAACCCGCCGATCAACATCAGGATGCCGAGCCCGAGCAGGCCACCGTAGCCTGCATCGCCGTCGGCCGCCAGCGCCTCGAGTTCGCCCGCGACGGCGTCGAGTTGCAGGTGGCCGGTCGCGCCGTAGATCAGCGAGATGCCGTAGAGCATGATCGCCGAGGAGAGCGCGCCGATCAGGAAGTACTTTAGACCGCCCTCGATGCTCCCGCGGTTGTCCTTGAGGATCGAGACGAGCGCGTAGGAGGGGAGACTCGCCAGCTCCATGGCGATGAAGATGGTGACGAGGCTGTTGGCGGCGGCCATCGTCGCCATCCCGGTTGCCGCGAGCAGGACGAGCGAGTAGTACTCGGCCTGGTAGGCGTGGCCGTCCATGTAGTCGTAGCTCGCGACGGCCACCAGGGCGGTGACGATCGCGACGACGATCATGAAGAACAGCGCCATCTGGTCGACGACGAGCTGGCCATCGAACAGTTCGATGACGCCGAAGCCGTCGACGCCGGGCTGGCCGACGCCGGCGAAGACGTACCAGACGGCGACGCCGAGCGACGCTAGCGAGCCGACGACAGCGGTGCCGGCGAGTAGCTCTCGGTTCGTCGACCGCGGGCTCACGCTGTCGATGAGGAACAGGGCCATGGCGGTCGCCGCAAGCAGCAGTGCCGGCGCGAGCGCGGCCCACTCGGGAAGTTCGATCAGTGCCATCACAGGTCACCTCCGTTCGCCAGGATCGGATCGACTGCGTCGGTTATCATCTCGAAGATCAGCTCCGGAGCCACGCCCAGGGCGATGATGAGCCCGAGCAACACGAACATCGGGGCGACGTCGTGGAGCGGGGCGGGACTCACCTCGTAGTCGGTTTCCAGACTGTACGGCCCGAAGACGGCCCGCTGCATCGCAAACAGCAGGTAGCCCGCGACGATGACGATACCGAACATCGCCAGCGCCGTGAAGACGGGTGCGTACGCGAGCAGTTCGGAGCCGAACGCCCCGAAGAAGATGAAGTACTCGGCGGCGAACCCGGACATGAGCGGCAGGCCCATGTAGCCGAACGCGCCGGCGATCAGGATGCCGACGGCGACCGGCATCCGGTCGGCCATCCCGGACATGTCGGTGACCATCCGGGTGTGGGTGGCGTTGTAGATGACGCCGACAGCCATGAACATCAGCCCCGAGATGAGGCCGTGAGAGACCATCTGGAACGTCGCGCCGCCGACCCCGAACTGGGTGTACGCGATCAGTCCGAGGATGACATACCCCATCGACGAGACCGAGGAGTAGGCGACGATCCGTTTCAGGTCGGTCTGTGCGAGCGCGAGCATCGCACCGTAGATGACGCTGATCACCGCGATTGCGGCGATCGGGACGGCGTAGGCGGCGACCTGGTCCGGGAACATCGTGAAGTTGAACCGGAGCAGGGCGTAGGTCCCCATCTTCAGCAGAACGCCGGCCAGCAACACCGAGGCGGGCGTCGGCGCTTCGA
>LKMK01000248.1 GCA_001563805.1 Natrialbaceae archaeon B1-Br10_E2g2 | reverse complement strand
TTGTCGAGGTTTCCTCGCCGTAGATCGCCGGCATCGCGACGTCGGCGACCCGCAACCCCTTGGCGTTCAGTTTGACGAGCAGATCGTTACAGTAGCCGTAGTACTCGTACATGTTCTCGATGCCGACATTCGCTAACGCGTAGTGGGAGATCGCGGTGTATCCGTTCTGGGGGTCCATCGTCTTCCAGTACCCCGAGGCGATCTTCGTCAGGAAGGTTAGAATCGAGTTCCCGAAGAACCGAAACGCCGGCATGTTCGATCGGAACTCCTTGTACAACAGTCGATTCCCCTTCGCGTAGTCGGCTTCGTCCTCGACGATCGGGTCCAACAGTTTCGGCAACTGCGACAGATCCATCTGGCCGTCGCCGTCGATCGTCGGCACGATATCGACCTCGTCAGCCAACGCAGCTAGATAGCCCGTCTTGATCGCGCCACCGGCACCGAGATTCTCGCGGTGTTGAATCGGCACGACCCGCCCGATCGAATCGTGGACGATCGCCCGCTGGTGGAGCATCGAGTCGCCACCGTCGGCGACGACTTCCATCTCGGACTCGGAATCGAATTCGAGTGTCAGGGCATCCGCATCCTCGCGTGCAGCCGCCTGGATCTCCTCCCAGGTGCCATCAGTCGAACAGTCGTCAATCAGGTACATCCGATCGACGTACTCAGGCATGTCACGAATCACGTCGCCGACAAAGCCCTCCTCGTTGTACGCCGGGATAACGACCCCAACCGTGTGGTCCCTGTACATCAGAGCCTCCGGTAGGTGAATTCGTCCGATCGGTCTGCGAACGTTCCATCGACGTCGACCAGGACTGGCTCCGCGGCCATCTCGTAGGCCAGATCGTCAAACGGCAGTCCGTGGAACTCGGTGTGTGGCGTGCCGACGATGAGCCCGTCGAACCCAGCGACGTCGAGTTCCTCTTGGACGTCGATCCCGAACTCCTCGCGCATCCCGTCGTCATCGGCATGCGGATCGAAGCCGACGACCTCGATCCCGAACTCCTCGAGCTCCTCGATCACGCCACCGATCGCCGAGGTGCGAATATCTTCGACATCGGGTTTGTACGAGAGGCCAGCAACGAGCACGCGACTCCCCTTGAGTACCTTCTCGCTCTCGTTGAGTGCCTTGATCGTCAACTCGGCCACGTGGGTCGGGACGTACTCGTTGACCTCGCGGGCCTTCTGGATCAACTCGGGCTCGAACCCTTTCTGTTCGCTCTCGTAGATCAGATAGAACGGATCGACGGGGATGCAGTGGCCCCCGACCAGTCCGGGCCGGTAGTCGTGGAAGTTCCACTTCGTCCCCGCGGCTTCGAGCACCGCTTCGGTATCCAGATCCAGGTGCTCACAGGCGACGGCCAGCTCGTTCACCAGCGCAATATTCAGATCGCGCTGGGTATTCTCGACACACTTCGCTGCCTCGGCGGTCTCGATCGTCGGCGCGCGATGCACACCGGCGTCGACGACCGTCTCGTACAGCGTTGCCAGCTCCGATAGCGTCTCGTCGGTGAGCCCGCTAACGATCTTGACGACGTTTGCAAGCCCGTGGTCCTCGTCGCCGGGAACCATGCGCTCTGGTGAGTAGCCGATCCCGAGATCGTCACCGGCGACCAACCCAGCGGTCTCCTCGATCGCGGGCACGAACACTTCGCGTGTCGCACCCGGATACACGGTCGACTCGAGGACGACGGTCGTCTCCGGTGTAATGTGTTCGCCGACGGTCTTTCCGGCGCTCTCCACGAGACTCAGGTCGGGTTTCTTGAGATCGTCGACCGGTGTTGGCACGGCGACGATCACAACCTCAGCCTCCGCAACTAACCCAGGATCGGTCGAGAACTCGATCGAACTGGTATCGATCGCATCGTTACCAACGTCACCGGTCGGATCGACGCCTGCCTCGAGCGTCGCGATCTTTTCGGGATCGATATCGATCCCCCAGACGTCGTGTCCGTGATCGTCGAACGCCTGCGCCAGGGGCAGGCCGACGTAGCCGAGGCCGACGACACAGACCTGCGTCGGCGTCGTGACAGTCTCGGCATGTCGCTGCTTAGACATCGATCGAGCCCCCGACGCTGCGGCTACCACAATCCACCGCCAGTTTGGAGAACCGTACCGCGTTCACTGTTGAGCCACCCTGTTCGCCGATCTCGATCGTTTTGCTCGCCCCCAGATTCGAGTTATCATCTAATTAAACCACCTTCGCAACGAATATTTCAGTCAGGAATTAGTATAGAGAGGAACAATAAATATCTATTGGCTGTGAATTGCAGTGCTGTACCCGGTTTTCCTTAGTCTAGTGTGAAGAATACATTATCATACCCAAATCGACCACACCCGATCGGTCTCGACACGGACTGGCCCCACAGCTGCCAGGACGTGGTGAGGCGATCGGAGCGGTCTCACGTCGATAGCGGGTTGTCCGGATCGGAGGGGCGATCGACAACGGTGGCTCCCGGCAAGATTTCGAGCGGATTGGAGGGGAGTTTGGTCGCGGAGTTCGGTGTACGTAGCGGCTGCGCTGGCGCCACTCGCAGCGGCGTCGGTCGCCGGTTGCGCGAACCGATCGCAATCGCGACGCCAAAGAGCGCGACCGTAATAAAGCGTGAAACGCGCGACCGGTGAGTTCCAACACAGAGCTGGATCAGCCGTTTGTCGACGACCCGGCTACTGTGCAGCCACCTGACTCCGACGAGGTCACCGATCGGTACACGGCCGACCCGTGTGTGAGAGTAGTAAGACCGTCATAGATGTAGTCAGCGGGCACACCCATCGCAACGACCGAGAGCATCGCCGCCTGACTCCCAGACTCAGGTGTCGAGCACCGTCGCGATGCGTGCTGCCGGCCGGACGACGAGCGCGCGGACTGCTTTCCGCCGGTAGGTGCCCTTCGCAATCCAGGTCGCGATCGGCGGACTCACCGTGTAGTAGGTGTGGATAAATAGCTCACCCGGGTAGGTGCCGTGCAGCCTCTCGTCGCGAAACGCCCGCAGCGTTTGCACGGCGTCGTGGTCGGGCGTACCGCAGGCGGCCGTCGCGATGAAACAGTCGACCTCTTCGGTCTCGTCGTCTCCGGCGTCTTGCTCGATCGTTGTGCTCACTTCCTCGGGCCAGGTGTCCGACTCGAGCTGTCCCTCGTTCCGTACCCGGATCGTCTCGTAGGCATACTCCCCGTCGGGTGCGTGTTGCGAGACGACGTTCGAATCCGAATACGCCCAGACACCATCGTCCACCTCCTGGAACGTGACGCCGCGGCCACCACCCAAGATCGTCCGTTCGGGTCCGACGAACCGCCGCCTGAGATAGTCGACCGGCGCGTTCGACGCAGCGATGACGGTGAGTTCGAGTTCGGTATCGCCGTCTGTGCGCTCCGTGGTTTCGAGCGTGACGTCCAGCAGCTCGGGTGGGTCGGCTTCGTATTCTGTCTCGATCGTCGTCTGGACGTCCTCGGCCCAGACTTCGGAT
Source organism: Natrialbaceae archaeon B1-Br10_E2g2 (assembly GCA_001563805.1). Classification (GTDB taxonomy): domain Archaea; phylum Halobacteriota; class Halobacteria; order Halobacteriales; family Natrialbaceae; genus Natrarchaeobaculum. The sequence continues at coordinate 1,583 of LKMK01000248.1, read as the reverse complement.
TCGAGCTGTCCCTCGTTGCGCACGCTGATCTCTTCGTGCGCGTACGTACCGTCCGGTGCCCACTTCGAAAGCGTGTTCGTGTCGACGTACTCCCACCGCCCCTCCCCGATCTCGGTGAACGTGACGCCGCGGCCACCGCCCAGAATCGGCCCTTCAGGCCCGACAAAGCGGCGTCTAATATAGTCGACTGGGGCGTTCGACTCGGCGACGACGGTAAGCTCGAGGTCGAGTTGGCCGTCGGTGCGGTCGATCGTCTCGAGCGACACGTCGATGAGTTCCGGCGGGTTAGCCTCGTACCCGGTTTCGATCGTCGTCTGAACGTCCTCGGGCCAAACGGGCGACTCGCGATCGGCTTCGTTCCGCACGCGGACATCCTCGTAGGAATACTCCCCGTCGGGTGCCCATTTCGACACCGTGTTTACCTCGGCGTATTCCCAGATCCCATCCGCGACCTCATCGAACGCGACGCCGCGACCGCCGCCCAGGATCGGTCCCTCGGGCCCGAGAAACCGCCGGCTGAGGTAGGCGACCGGCGTCTCGGAGGCGACCCGGACGGTGAACTCAAGGTCGGTCTCGCCGGTCTCGCGTTCGATCGGTTCGAGGGAGATGGCCACGATCTCCGGGTGGTCGTCGTCGCTCGCGGTCACGATCGACGAGAGCCCCCACAGTTTCGAGAGCCCCAGCAGCGAGAGAAGCGAAACCTGCCTGCGTTTCATATTCGGTATTTTAATTTCAGTTAAATAAACCCCGCTCACGGCTCGTCCGGCACCGATCGCAATCGGGGGACACGTCTAGAAGAGCGATCGCTGGAACTACATGACGATAGGAGGGTGATTGCTACACGACGGCAGGAGAGTACCTGTTGTACGATCGATCGGGTTTGGAACGGGGCGGTCCAACTGAATCAGCACCAAAACACAGTTGGAATGAGGTGTCTCTGTGAGAAGCAGAGAAATACAGTTGGACAAATATACGACAGGCAATCGGGGGAGTGCCTCGCGATCATCCGAAAACCGGGGATTCTCGAACGAATTGATCCCGAAGGTGAAGCCGACACTCAGGCGTGTTCTACGCGTTCGATCGTCTCGGTGGATACCCGTCCTGCTGTTCCGATGGAGTGCGACTGTGCTCAGAACCTACCGACCCGTAGATACGTCTCCAGGAACAATTCATGCTGTTCGCTCCTCTCCCGAGCCGTGCTACGCTCGATGGTTCGTACACTCTCACTCGGTACGTGCTTCGGACGAGCTGACTCGACACCGATACAGCCAACCATATACAAAAAATATACTTGGGTATGGCAAACCACTTCAAAACCGACGGCGAAGAAGTCCTCGACAGTGAGGTCAAGCCGTTCGGGAACAGTGCTCATGTGACCGTCCCCAAACGCTGGCGTGGCGCAGACGTGAAAGTCGTCCGAACCTCAGAACCCACCGAGGAGGACGATGAGTAATACTACCGGAGACTCCTCGAGAACGGCCTCGATCGTTCGGACACTCTGTGAGGCTGAGGGGCGTGCTGTAGTCCTTCGGTTTGATGGGCCGGTCAGTGTTCCGACTGCGAAGTATGACGGTAGGTCGTAT
>LKMK01000247.1 GCA_001563805.1 Natrialbaceae archaeon B1-Br10_E2g2 | reverse complement strand
GGGCGCTGTACGTCGGCCACCCCGACCTGCTCGCGGGCCAGCAGCTGGCCCACCAGATCAGGGCGGTGCTCGCCGGCGACCTGACGCGCGAGGAGTTGCGAGAACGGGAGCGAGCCGAACTCGAGCGGCTCGCCGACTACGTCCCGCTTCACCTTCGCTAACCCCGAATCTGCTCTCGGTCGCCACAGCTCTTCGCCTCGGGTCACAACGTTCCGTGGCTGAGAGATCACCACGACTTTGTCGCCGGCGTCGGTACATCCTGTCGTGTTCGACACCAGTCAGGCACTCCGGATCGGCCGCAACCTTCTGGTCTACACCGTCGGCGTCGCACTACTGGTCGTCGCTGCACTCGGACTGGCCGATGCGATAGCCCTCGAAACAGTCGTCGCTGCGCCACTGTTCGTCGTGGGGCTGGTGCTCGTGCTCGTCGTCCACGAGTATTTCGGCGGTCCGGTGTGAGACGCCCGCTCGCTCACCGCCTTCGGGTGAGGTGCTATCAGTCAGTTTCGAACCACCTGTGGACTGTCGTGTGTGCTACGAAATCGATACAGCAGGCCGGTTAGTGGCACCAGGACGACGACGTACCACAAACGGTGAACTATTTTGTCACCGTCCCGGTTATCTCCGTATGGTCGATTCAGCTACCGAGTCCGCCGACCTCCTCGAGAACGTTCTGATACCGGTTGCACACGAGGACGACGCGACGAAAACGGCCCAGGCACTGGAGCCGTACGATCCGACTGCCGTCACGGCACTCCACGTCGTCGAGAAAGGCGGCGGCGTGCCGGACAAGACGCCGGTCGAACAGTCCGAGGAGCTGGCCGCGGAATCGTTCGCTGCCGTCCGGCGAGTGTTTCCGGAGGCCGACGATCACACCGCCTACGCCAGGAACGTCGTCGAGGCGATCTTCGACGCGGCCGACGAGGTCGACGCGAGCGCGATCGCGTACCGGTCCCGTGGCGGCAACCGACTGCTGCAGTTCCTCTCGGGGGACCGGTCGCTCAAACTCGTGACCCAGGCTCGCCTGCCCGTGATCGCGCTCCCGGTCGAGTGAAAGCGGTCGACGCGGTCACGAAGACGGTTCTTGGAGGTGTTGTACCGGTACCATGGCGAGGGTTCAATCTGCGTTTCAATTCTCGTGAAGGCGACTGACAGTCGTCCGTCTCAGACCCGCTCGTCGCGTGTCGTGAACCCGTACCGTTCGAGCGTTCGGAAGTAATCCCGTTGGGCTCGCTCGAGTTCGGCCGGTTCCGTCTCGCCCGCAGCGAGGTCCTCGACGGTCGCGATCAGCTGTTCGCCCGCGAGCACGTCCGGGACGGCAACGTGGGTCGCACCCGCATCGAGCAGTTCGCTGGCGTCCTCAGCCGAGCTAGAACGGAGCATGACGTCGGCGTCGGTCTCGAGATCGAGGACCATCTCCGACACCGGTCGGTGGTCGACCGTCGAACAGACGAGCCTTGCGTCCCCGACTCGTGCTTTCTCCCAGGTGTACGCCGCCAGTGCATCGCCGAGGACGTAATTGCGACACTCCGCGTCGAGTTCGGTCCAGAGGACCGGATCGTTCTCCACGACGACGTACGGCGTGTCGTGTTCCTCGAGTGTCTCGACGATTCGGCGACCGATTCGGCCATACCCGACCACGACGACGTGTTCGGAGAGTTCGTCGACGCTGCTGCGCTCGTCGACTTTCCGCGTATGCTGGCCGCGGAACAGCCTGGCGACGACAGTTTCGTAGACGACGTCCTCGGTCCGCCGGGCCAGGAACGTCAGGACCATCGTCACCGCCGCAGCGAGGATGATCGCGTCGAACATCGGGTCTGCAATCGTCCCCATCAACAGCGCCTGGATGGCGATGATCAGCGCGAACTCGCTGACCTGGTTGAGACTCGAACCCGCCAGAAACGCCGTCCGTGCGTCGTACCCCTCGTAGACGAACGACAGGAGGTGAACGAGGGGGTTCACAAAGAGGACGAGCGCCGAAAGTGCACCCGCGATGGCGAGCACCTCGAGCGACGGGAACGCAACCAGCGCGCCGACAGTGACGAAGAAGATCGCGGTGAAGAAGTCCGTGATCGAACTGATCCCGTTCTGGACCTCCAGTGCCTGCGTGCCATCACTCCGGATGGCGACGCCGGCGGCGAAGGCACCGACGACGATCGAGAGGCCGACGTACTCCGCGGCGGCGAGGAACGCGATCAGAATCGAGATGCTGCCGACCAACACGAGTTCGCTGTCGCCGTCGGCCAGCCGGACCAAAAGCGGGAAGCCGTGGCGGTAGACGCCCAGCCCGGCGACGACCAACACGACGCCGTAGCCGATCTGTGCGGCGATGGCGTCGGCCGTGACGACCTCCGTGCTGAGGACCAACAGCAACGCGATCGCGACCAGATCGTCGAAGAAGTGGATCGACGACGCCAGCCGCCCGTGGACGAGGTTTTGGCGGATTTCCGTCCCGAGCAGGACGCCGCCGACGAGCGAAGAGCTCAGGACGACGGCCGCACCGAAGTAGACGGCGTTGCGAACCGGATCGGCGAAGCCGAAGAGGTCGCCGAAGAGGTAGCCGACTCCGAACGCGATCGGCGCGACGACGACCAGTTGCGTCACGGCGGCGACCTCCGCATCCCGGAGCACCGTCTCGACGTCCCCGAAGTCGATCCGGATCGCGAACGCGAACACGAGGAAGGCGATCCCCCACTGGGCGAGCACGACGATCTCCGCTTCCGTGACGAACCGGCCCGCGATCAATCCCGCGATGATATAAAACGGGATCGGCGAGAGGCCAAACTGGTTCGCGAGCAGCGACAGGACGCCAGCCGTCACGAAGACGACGGCCAGCGCGATCACCAGCTCCTCAGCCATCGGACTCACCTCCGGACGTCCCGTCGGCATCGGAATCGGCCGTCGACGCCGGGTCGATTCGCGTCGAGCGCGCCTCGAGGCGATCCGCCGATCGCCGGTGGCGCCCTCGGACGCGCTCGACGTCCCGAGCGACCGCGTCGTCGAACGCGTTCCGGTCCGTGACGTACAGCTCGACGTACTCGCTCAATTTCTCGGCCGCGAGATGTGAGGTCATGATGACGTAGGTCGCGCCGCGGTCGTAGAGCGCGCGGGCGTCTCCGATCCGCTCGGCCTCGACGAAGACCGTCGCGTCGTCGGCGACCTCCGCGAGCAACGCTTCGTTCACTTCGCGCTCGACGCTCGAACTCAACACGAACGCTGCACCCTTGAGATTCGCTTCCTTGCGAACTTCGGTGTGGCGGAAGTCGCCGAAGACGAACTCGTAGCGGTCCTCAGCCTCGAGTTTCTCGATGTGGTCGGTCTGGCGGTCGATGACGACGACCTCGCCGTAGCGGTCCTCGAGCAGCGAAAGCGCCTGTTCGGTAATCTCGTCGTAGCCGATGGCGATCGCGTGGTCATCGTAGGTGCTGATGTCGGCGTCCGTCTCCTCGGCGGAGTCGAATCGGCTGAACCACGGCTCGAGCCGTTCGTAGATCGCGTGGTTGTAGGCGATGAGGTACGTCGAGACGCTCATCGTCAGCAGCGCCATGAGACTCAGATAGCCGAGCACGTCCGGGCCGATGTATCCCTGATCGATCGCAAGCGCGCCGACGATCAGGGAGAACTCGCTGACCTGGACCATGTTGAGCGAGCCGAGGAAGGAGGTCTCGACGTCGAACCCCTCGCGGTCGATGAGGTAGAACATGATCCAGAAGTTGCCGACCATCAGGATAATCGAGGCGACGATCGCCTGCCACCAGTAGGCGAGCAGGCTCGAGAGTCCATCGATCTGGAGACCGATCGTGGCGAAGAAGACGAGAATGAAGAAGTCGGTGATCGGGGTGATCCGATCCTCCAGCTCTTTACTGTAGGGCAACTGCGCGATGCTGATCCCCGCGAGGAACGCACCGACTTTCGGATCGAGGTCGGCGCCTTCGGCGATGGCGACGAACAGAAACGCCCAGGCGATCGCGACGATGAGGAACACGTCCTTGTTGTCCGCGATGCGCCGGAACAGTCCGGGGAGAACGTATCGAGAGGACAGAAGCGAGAAGATGCCGATGAACGACATCATGAGGAGGATCACACCGAGAGTGGATGCGATGTCCGCCGCCCCACCGAGCTCGTCGGTTGCAAACAGCGCGAGGACGATTACGAGGTAGATGTCCTGGACGATGAGCACACCGACGTCGATCTTCCCCGGGAGACTGGTGATCTCGTCCTTGTCGGTGAGGATCTTGACGATGATCGGCGTCGCCCCGAAGACGGTCGCAAGCGCGATGACCAGGATTTCGACGGTCCCGAAGCCGAGCGCCCACGCCACGAGGAACGCGAGTGCCGTCTGGAGAACCGTCTGCCCGAACGCGACGTTCGTAACAGCCGGGAGTATCTCGCGGATATCGTCGAATCGCATCTTCAGTCCGAGCAAGAACAGCAAGAATGCAAAGCCGAGGTCGGCCATCAGTTCGACCAACCCCTCGTCGGTCACGATATCGAACGCGACGGGACCCAGGAGAATTCCCGTGAGGATGTACGCGATGATCGTCGGCTGGCCCGTCTGGCGGGCGATAAGGCCGATGACCGTCGCAACGACGACGATGATCGCGAAATCGGCCGCGAGGGCGATTTCACTCATTCAGAAACGTGCTCGTCTTCCCCCTACGTGTAAGGGGGCATTATGCGTTGTCCTCTCGGCGCTATCCGTGAAACGACCGTGATATTCGGTCCCGCAGGAGCAGGAATCGACGGCCGGCCGTGATGGGGTGATCGTACGCGCCACGAGTAAGCGACCGGCCACCAGTCGTCACTCCTGGAGGCCCTCCAGTAGGTATGTCGCCGAGGCGAGGTTCGTCGCCAGCGCGGTGTCGTGGACGTCGCAGATCCGCAGCAGGGCGGAGATGTCCGGCTCGTGAGGCTGGGCCCGTAGCGGGTCCTGCAGGAAGACGATCCCGTCGAGGCTGCCGTCGGCGACCTCCGCGCCGATCTGGAGGTCGCCCCCGAGGGGGCCGGACGCCTTGCGTTCGACGTCGAGATCCGTCTCCTCCTGCAGGCGGCCGCCGGTCGT
>LKMK01000246.1 GCA_001563805.1 Natrialbaceae archaeon B1-Br10_E2g2 | reverse complement strand
GGCTTCGAGACCCGCCAGGTCGTCGCGGGCATCAAACAACTGCACGACCTCGAGGAACTGCCCGGCGAGACGTGCATCCTGCTCGCGAACATGGAGCCCGCCGAACTGTTCGGCGTCGAATCGAACGGCATGATCCTCGCGGCCGGCGAGGAGGCCGACCTGCTGACGACCCACGGCGACGCCGAGGTCGGCGAGAAGGTCCGGTAACGACCGACCGCCACCGACAGTCGATCGCGGTCGAGTCCCGACCGGCGTTCTCGTATTCGTCGACCGAGACCGGCCCGAACCGCTGCTGTCCTCCTCGAGCGCCGGCTCAGATTTCGTCGACGAGATGTGAGAAGTCGTCGGTGTCGACGAGCTCCATCGTCTGGCCCTCGAGGCCGTGGCGACGAAGCGTCAGCGCGCACTTGAACCCGGCTTCGGTGTCGTCGGCCTCGAAGATGACGAGGAAGTCGTGCTGGCCGAGGATCGCATAGGAATCGACGAGCTCGGCGTTGTGCCCGTCGAACGCCGTGGCCACCTCGCCCCAGATCGACGCCAGCTCCTGGGCGTTCTGGACGTCGCGATCACCAAGCTGGATGAGCGACATGTACGTCGGCATGTCAGGACCGAAGTCCGACGATCGGAAAACGGTTGACCCGGCAGCAGACGGCGTGAGATCGTCTCGCAAGATTTGTACACGGTCGCGAGTAAGTCACCTATCTTTTTCCTCCTGCTCCCGGTAGCCCGAGCCATGAGAAACGCGAAGATCGTCTGTACGCTCGGGCCGGCCTCGAGCGACAGGCGGACGATTCTGGACCTCGCCGAGGCGGGGATGTCGGTCGCACGGCTGAACGCGAGCCACGGGACACGCGAGGACCGCGCCGAGCTGATCGACCGGGTTCGGACGGTCGACGCCGCTCGCGACGAACCCGTCGCCGTCATGCTCGATACGCAAGGGCCCGAGATCCGGACCGCACCGTTGCCCGAGGGCGAGACGGTAACCCTCGAGACCGGCTCGGGGATCCGGTTCGTCGAGGGCGAGGACGTCTCTCCCGGGACGGTCGGGCTCTCGTTACCGATCGATCCCGTCGAGGCGGGGGATCGAATCCTGCTCGACGACGGACTGATCGAGACGACCGTCGTCGAATCCGACGGCGACGCGGTCCGGGCCCGCGTGGATACCGGCGGTGAACTCGCCGGCCGAAAGGGGGTGAACGTCCCCGGCGTCGACCTCGATCTCGAGATCGTCACCGAGAACGACCGGAAGGACCTCGAACTCGCAGCCGAGAAGGACGTCGACTTCGTCGCCGCGAGTTTCGTCCGGGACGCCGAGGACGTCTACGAGGTCAGCGAGGTCCTCGAAGACCAGCACGCCGAGATTCCGATCGTCTCGAAGATCGAACGCGCCGGCGCAGTCGAGAATTTAGACGGGATCGTCGACGCCTCCGAGGGGATCATGGTCGCTCGCGGGGACCTGGGCGTCGAGTGTCCGATGGAGGAGGTCCCGATGATCCAGAAGCGGATCATTCGGAAGAGCCGAAACGCGGGCCTGCCGGTGATCACCGCGACGGAGATGCTCGACTCGATGGTCGCGGCGCGCCGGCCCACCCGCGCGGAAGCCTCGGACGTCGCGAACGCCGTGCTCGACGGCACCGACGCGGTGATGCTCTCGGCCGAGACCGCCGTCGGCGACCACCCCGTCGCGGTCGTCGAGGCGATGGACAGCATCGTCCGCGAGGTCGAACGCTCGGGCGAGTACGCCGAACAACTCGAGCAACGGGTCCCGTCCGCGGGCGAGGCACGGACCGACGCCCTGGCGCGCTCGGCTCGCTTTCTGGCCCGTGACATCGGCGCGGACGCCATCGTCGCCGCGACCGAGTCCGGTTACACGGCGCTGAAGACGGCGAAGTACCGTCCCGGCGTGCCGGTCGTCGCCTCGACGCCGACACACGGGGTACGGCGGCGGCTCGCGCTCTCGTGGGGGGTGACGCCGCTGTACGCCGAGGTCTCCGATCAGGGGGCCGACGCCGTCGTCGAGAAGGCCGTCCAGTCGGCACTCGACGCCGGCATCGCCGAGAGCGGCGACACCGTCGTCGTTCTCTGTGGTATGATGACGGATCTCGAGGGGGCGAACACGACGAACATGCTCAAGGTCCACGTCGCCGCCGAGGCGCTGACGACGGGTCGGGTCGTCGTCGAGGGCCGGGCGACGGGGCCGCTGGTCCGCGTCCCCGACGGCGACCTCTCTGCGGTCCCCGAAGGTGCGGTCCTCGCGCTCTCGGCGGAGTTCGACGAGGAATTCTCCGGCGACGTCTCGAAGATCGGCGGCATCGTCAACGCCCAGCGCGGGATGACGGGCTATCCCGCACTGGTCGCTCGCGAGATGGGCATCCCGATGGTCAGTGGCGCAGACGTCGACGACGCCGGCGACGGCGAGGTCGTGACGGTCGACGCCGAACGCGGCGTCGTCTACGGTGGCGCCTTAGGCGACGACACCGAACGCTCCTAACTCGACGCGTCGGCGGACCACGGGTTTTTCATCGGCGACCCACTACAGGGGAACATGGCAGACGAGGCGCCCGGTGACGAGGGCGACGAGGGCGACGAGTCCGCGGCATCATCGACGGAGCCGACGACCCGGCGATTCGACGGCGAGACCGACCGCACCTGGCAGCCGTCGAACCGACCCATCTCGAGCGACGCGGACGCAGACGGCGACCCCGACGACCGATCGCGGATCCGACTCGATCTCGCACGCGAGGACGACCGCGAGGACCGCGAGAGCGACGCCCAGCGAGCGGACGACAGCGACGATGAATACGGCCCCGAACCCAGTTCGGCGCCGATCGAAGCCGGCGACCCACGCCTCGAGAACGTCGTCTTCGTGCTTCTGGGGGCGATCGCGATGATTCTCGTGATCGTTCGGATCGTCGCGATCCCGATGTAAGGGGCGGCGACCGTTTTCGGCGAGGCCCGCAGACCGGTCCCGAATGTCGACACAGCTATACTGAAGCCGCGTGATAGGTCCGACGAACGATGTCTTCTGTTCAGGCCGTCCTCGAGCGATACGCGGAGGGCGTCCCGTACGAGGCGCTCGCGCGGGGATTTCTCTCCTTCGAGCGCTGGACCGGCGACGATCCGCGGCTGCTGGTCGCCGAGGCGGCCGCGTCGACGACCGGCCAGCCCTTCGTCGGCGGCATCGAACCCGCCGTCTCGCGGTTCCGGGCCGCGTTCGTCGACACCGACCGCGTGGACTCGCTCGCCGACCTCGCCGCGATCGACCGCGAGGACGACGCCCTGGTGGCCGCGTTCGGGGCCGAGCGAAAGCGACACGTCCTGATCGAGACCGCGTCCGTCCTCGCCGACCGGTCCGACGGCGATGACCTCGCTACGCTCAGGAACTGGGCCGCCGAGGCGGACCACTACCGGTACGACGAGGACCCGATCGGGCGGATCACCGGCGTCGGCCCCTCGAGTTTCCAGTACCTGCGACAGCTCGCCGGCGTCGACGCGGCCCGTGCCGACCCGACGATGGTCGCGTTCGTCGAGCGGGTCGCCGACGATCTCGAGCGCAGCGACGGTCGTGACGACGTCCCGCTCTCGACCGCCACCGCGCTCCGGACCATCGCCTCCTGTGAGTGGCTCGCCCTCGTCTCGTCGTTCCGGCCGATCGAACTCGACCGCATCGCGTGGTGGCTCGGCACGGATCCGGACGACCGTGAGACGGCAGTCGCCGTCCACGTGCGCTGAGAGCCACGGTGCTAGTTCGCTACTGCTTTTCCTCGCGTGTGAGCCCGTGCAGCCGCTCGAGTCCGGGCGAGTGAAGTCACACCCGTTATAGGGGTCCCGTCCGGACGTCCGAACATGGCAATGCAGGTCTTCGGGCTGCTCGGCAACCCGGTGGGGCACTCGCTGTCGCCGCCGATGCACGAGGCGGCCTACGACGAACTGGGACTCGACGCGCGGTACGTGACCTTCGAACCCGAAGTGGACGACGTCGAAGCCGCAGTCCGTGGCGCCGACGCGCTCGGCATCGCGGGGCTAAACGTGACCATTCCGTTCAAACAGGACGTCCTGTCGGTCGTCGACCCGGACCCGATGGCCGAACGGATCGGCGCGGTCAACACCATCGACTTCTCGGGCGAAGCGCCGACGGGGCACAACACCGACGCGACGGGCGCGATGCGCGCGCTCAGAGACCACGACGTGACGGTCGACGGCGCGCGTGCCGTCGTCGTCGGCGCTGGTGGCGCCGGCCGGGCGATCTCGTTCGGCCTCGCGGACGCCGGCGCGACGGTCGCCATCGCCAACCGGACTGAATCAAACGCCCACGACCTCGCCGACGCGGTTCCCGACGCGAGCGGCCACGGCCTCGGGGACCTCGAGTCGCTGGTCGCCGACGCCGACGTCCTGGTCAACGCGACCAGCGTCGGCATGGAGGAGGACGCGACGCCGGTTCCGGCCGACGCCCTCCACGGCGACCTGGCGGTGATGGATGCGGTCTACCGGCCACTCGAGACGCGGCTCCTCGAGGACGCGGCCGCCGTGGGAGCGACGACGGTCGACGGCGCCTGGATGTTGCTCTACCAGGGCGTCGAAGCGTTCGAGCTGTGGACCGGTCGGGACGCGCCGGTCGACGAGATGAACGAGACGCTCCGATCACAGCTATAGAGGCGGCCGAGGGTTGCCGCGACCGTCCCCATCAACCGAATTTAAGTGCAGGTGACGACAATATCAGTCCAATGGCAATCCTGCAAAAGCTGAAGTCGTTGTTGGGCCTCGGGGACTCGGACTCGCAGCGCCAGGATACGCGGGAGGTGGGCGTCACGGTCGAACGCGAACGGTCGACGGAAGCCGACGCGACCGCGGCAGACGAGGCGGTTGCAGCGGACACGACAGCCTCGAGTTCGACTGGTGCGATGACGTCGCCGACCGACGATCCCGAGGCGGCTGCCGAACCGGCCGAGGCGACGGGGCCGACCGAGACCGACGCGGCCCCGACGACCGAGAAGACGCCCGAGGTTCATGCCCCCTCGAGCCCAAAAGGGGACGCTGACGAGGACGCAATCGAATCGGAGACAGCGAACGAAACCGACCCGGACGGGGACGATGACGCGGATGACGTACCCGTGACGGAGGCCGAACCCGACGCGGAAGCC
>LKMK01000245.1 GCA_001563805.1 Natrialbaceae archaeon B1-Br10_E2g2 | reverse complement strand
CGTGATCGACGTCGGCCATCGTGCGCGTTTGCGCGATCGTATCGCTATCTGTCGGTTCGACCGCACCGGCGCGGTCGTTCTCTTCTGGTTCTCCCCCGTCGGTGGCGACCGTTGGGCCACGCTCGAATGAGCGGGCCGTGCTGGCGTCGCCGTAGGGGTGAGTGTGATCGACGTCTTTCATTTGCATTGTCGTTCTCTCCGTGGTTTCGATCAGTCGTCCGCTCGCACTTGCTCCTGGCCTGCTTCTTCCTGTGCCTCCCACGCGAACAACTCGCGCAGGCGGCCACCGACGTCCTCGATCTCGTGGTTCTCTTCGGCAGCGCGAAGCTGCTTGTAGCTAGGTCGGTTCGTCTGGTTCTCGCTGATCCACTCGCGGGCGAACTCGCCGTTTTGAACCTCCTTTAACACCTCTTCCATCCCCTCGCGTGCGTACTCCTCGTCGATGACGTACTTCCCGCGGGTCAATCCGCCGTACTCGGCGGTGTCGGAGACGGAGTTCCACATTCCCATCAGCCCGTCCTCGTAGATGAGGTCGACGATGAGCTTCATCTCGTTCATGCACTCGAAGTACGCCATCTCTGGCGAGTAGCCAGCGTCGACGAGCGTCTCGTAGCCCTGTTTCATCAGCTCGGTGACGCCGCCACACAGCACTGCTTGCTCACCGAACAGGTCGGTTTCGACCTCTTCCTGGAAGCTCGTCTCGACGACACCCGCGCGGGTGCAGCCAATCGCCTGTGCGTACGCGAGCGACTGTTCTTTTGCATCGCCGGTCGCATCCTGATAGATCGCGATCAGGCCCGGGACGCCCTCGCCGCGCTGGTAGGTTCGACGGACCAGGTGGCCTGGTGATTTGGGTGCGACCATCGTCACGTCGACGTCCTCCGGCGGGCGGATCTGCCCGTAGTGGATGTTGAACCCGTGTGCGAACTGGAGGGTGTTTCCGGCCTCCAGACCGTCTTCGATGGCCTCGTAGACCGCCGGCTGGATCGTGTCCGGAACCAGCATCTTGACGATGTCGGCTTCGGTAGCGGCAACGTCGGGCGTCTCCACGCGCAGTCCTTCGGACTCGGCTTCCTGGACGGAAGCAGAGTCCTCACGCAGGCCGACGATCACGTTGACGCCGCTTTCAGAGAGGTTGAGCGCGTGAGCGTGGCCCTGGCTGCCGTAGCCTAGCACTGCGACTGTTTTGTCTTCGATGTACGAACTATCCGCATCTTCGTCGTGGTAAACCGTCGTCGTGAATTCGTCTGCCATTGTATAGGAGTGTCGGTAGATCCGTGTTAGGGGTGTCGATGTATCCGCGTTGTAGTCGTCTGGCTGTACTTCTCGTTCTGGTGTCAGTCGTCTGCCGGTGCGCCGTCCGGTGTCGTCGCGGTGTACTCTGCACCCCGCGAGAGCGCTGCGATACCCGTGCGGACGATCTCGTGGGTGCCAAAGCGGTCGAACGCCTCGACTGCGGCGTCGATCTTCTGTTTGCTCCCTGTCACCTCGACAGTGATCGTCTCGCGACCGGCGTCGACCGCCTGCGCGTCGTACATCGACGCGAGAGCGCTAACCTCGTCAGGACGAGTCGCGCTGACTTTGATCAGCGCGAGTTCGCGCCGAGTCGCATCGTCGGGAAGTTCTGTCACCGAGACGACCGGCAGGAGCTTTTCGAGCTGCTTTTTGGCCTGTTCGAGGCCCGGTTCGGGCTCCTCGAAGACGAGCGTGATTCGCGCGCGGTTGTCGTTCTCGGTCGGGCCGACCGTGAGGCTCTCGATGTTGAACTGTCGGCGGCTAAAGAGGCCTGAGACCTCCGCAAGCACGCCGGGTTCGTGTTCCACCAGTGCCGAGAGCACCGCGCGGCGCGTCTCGGGATCGGCTTCCGCGTCGGGGTCGACTCGGATACCCTGGCTGTTGCGCCGTCCGGTCGGTTGTGGTCGATCCAGCGGTCCGGGTCCTTGCAGTCCTCCTGTCATCGTTACAGATCCTCCAGTTGCGCTTCGCTCAGTGCGAACTGTCCGTTCGCGCCGCCGCTTGGAACCATCGGGTAGACGTTCGCCCGCGGATCGATGTGGAAGTCGATCACGCTGGGACCGTCGTACTCTAAGGCGGCCTCGATCGTGTCTGCCACCTCGTCGTAGTCGTCGACGGCGAAGCCGCGCGCGCCGAACGCCTCGGCGAGTTTGTCGAACTCGGGACACCACGAGTACTCCGAGGCGGCGTGACGCCCCTCGAAGAAGGCGTCCTGCCACTGTCGGACCATCCCGACGTACTCGTTGTTGAGCACGGCGACGGTGATGTCCATGTTCTCACGGACCGCAACGGAGAGTTCCTGGATGGTCATCAGCAGGGAGCCATCGCCCTCGAAGCAGATGACCTCTTGGTCGTCGTCGGCGGCCAGTCGCGCGCCGATGGCTGCGGGTAGGCCGTAGCCCATCGTCCCTAGCCCGTGGGAGGAGACCCAGGTCCGGGGCTCGGTAAACGTCCAGTACTGGGAGGCCCACATCTGGTGCTGGCCGACGCCGGTCGTGACGATCGCTCGGTCGCTCGTGGCCTCGTCAAGGGCCTCGACGACGAACTCCGGTTTGAGCGGCTCGTCGTCGGGCGTCTGGTAGTCCATTGGGTACTCGGATTTCCAGGTCTGGCACTGTTCGCGCCACTCGTCCGCGTCGGGCGCAAACTCGATCTCCTCGTGAAGCTGTTCGATGACCGCGCCAGCGTCCCCGATCAGCGGGTAGTCGGCGTGAATGTTCTTGCTGATCTCAGCGGGGTCGATGTCGACGTGGACGACCTTCGCTTCGGGCGCGAACGTCTCGATGCCGCCGGTCAGCCGGTCGTCAAAGCGTGTGCCGATGCCGATCAGGACGTCACAGTGTGTGATCGCCATGTTGGCAAAGCCGGTACCGTGCATACCGGCCCACTCGAGTGAGAGTTCGTGATCCTCGGGGAACGCACCGATACCGGGCATCGTCGTGATGACCGGGATCTCGTACTCCTTCGCGAACGCACGTAGTTCGTCGGTCGCATCGCCCTTGATGACGCCGCCGCCGGCCAAAATGACCGGCTTGTCGGCGGCCTCGATCGCGCGGGCGGTCTCCTCGACAGCCGCTTCGTCAGCCTTCTCGGGCGCGTGGAAGGTATCCGGCGTCTTCGGCTCGCCGGGTTCGCGATCGGTTTCGGCATTGGTGATATCCTTGGGAAGGTCGACCAGTGTCGGTCCTGGGCGGCCCGTGTTCGCCAGCGCCAGCGCAGCACCGACGTCGTCGCCGACCTCGTCTGGGTCGCTCGCGAAGAAGTTCGTCTTCGTGATCGGATCCGTGACGCCCGTTGTGTCGGTCTCCTGGAACGCGTCGTTGCCGACGAACGCAGTCGGAACCTGACCAGTCAGCGCGATCATCGGATCCGAATCCATGTTGGCGTCGGCGATGCCCGTCACGAGGTTCGTCGCGCCCGGGCCGGAAGTCGCCAGACAGACGCCAGGTTCGCCGGCGACGATACCGTAGGCGTCCGCGGCGTGGGATGCTCCCTGCTCGTGGGCCATCGTCAGATGGGTGAGCTGTTCGGAGTCGTAGAGGGCGTCGTAGACTGGCATGATTGCGCCGCCCTGAACGCCAAAGAGGTACTCGACGCCGGCGTTTTCGAGCGCACGGACGACAGAGTCCGCGCCCGTCGTGACGGGGCGTTCCTCGGCCCGCTGCTCGGGTGAGTGTTCGGTGCGGTCGATCTCCTCGGATGCTTCGTTCGTCTCGTCCATTTCGGAGACGGGTGAGTCACTCATGGGCACTCACCGGCCATCGGCCGTCCTGCTGTTCTGGCGGGCCGTCGAGACCGCCGACTAGTAGTTGGCTGTCGATACCGTCGTGGTGTCTGTGTTGGGGGATGATACATGGTTCGAGCTCGGCTGTGTGATCTGGGTGCGATGCGAACGGGGTCGAAAGCGTGTGTGGAGATGGGGCTATAGAGCCCCTACGATCACACCCGATACGAGAAGGGAAACGGACCGTTCGCTGGCGGCGGTTGCGGCGCCCGCGGAACGGATCCGTGTCATCACTCCGTGGCTGATGCTCCGGTCGTACATAATTCTTCTGCATCGACAGTCCACACTGTTGTACACGGCGCTCGCCGACCGGTTTGTGAACCAGCGGCTCTCGGGTGTGGTGGAAAACGACCCCGGAGGCGGCCATTAGATCGTGACCTCCTCCGATTGCTGGATGCCCTCCTCACGGGCGAACTGCTCTAACATCTCCATCGTGACCCGCTCTTTCTCCGCGCCACGGTCTTTGACGCGGCGGGTGATGGCCCGAACCTGCTCTTCGGTCGGGTCGAAGCCGGCGTCGTGCAGACGCTCACGGACGGAGTGGTTGCCGGTGTGTTTGCCCAGCACCAGTTCACGGTGTGCGCCGACCATTTCGGGCGTCATGACCCCTGGTTCGAACGTATCGGAGTTCTCGATGACGCCCGCGGCGTGGATACCGCTTTCGTGGGAGAAGGCGTTCTCGCCGACGACGGGCTTGTTGCCCGGCACGTCGATCCCGCTTTTCTCCTCGACGAGACGCGAGAGTTCGGTGATGCGGCGGGTGTCGATCCCGGTATCGACTTGGTAGACAGACTCGATCGCCATCACGAACTCCTCGTAGGCGGCGTTGCCCGCCCGCTCGCCGATTGAGTTGACCGACACCTGGGCCTGCTTTGCGCCCGCCTCGATGCCCGAGAGGGCGTTGGCGGTCGCCAGCCCGAAGTCGTCATGTGTGTGGACGTCGACGTTCGCGTCGGTGTGGGAAACGACCGTTCGGATCAGGTCGTAGAACCGTCGCGGCGTCGCCACCCCACAGGTGTCGGGAATGTTGATCCAGTCGGTTCCGGCGTCGGAGACCTCCTCGATCACCTCGATCAGGAACCGCTCGTCGGTGCGGGTCGCGTCCATCGGCGAGTACATGCAGATCGCGCCTGCCTCCTTGACTCGCTCGACGGCCGCGACCGATCGCTCTACGACTTCCTCGCGCGTCGCGTGCATCGAATCCTCGATCTGGACGTCGCTCGTCGAGGAGAACACGTGGACCATCTCGACGCCGCTGTCGAGGGCGGCCTCGATGTCCCTGTCGACGACGCGGGCCAACCCGCAGGTCGTCGACGACGTGTGCTTTGCGATGTCACGGACGGCCT
>LKMK01000244.1 GCA_001563805.1 Natrialbaceae archaeon B1-Br10_E2g2 | reverse complement strand
CTGGAACGTCGCGAGCGACTCGCCGGTCGCCGGGTTCTGGCTGTCGAACGTCTCCGAGCCGCTTCCTTCGATCCACTCGCCGTTTACGTAGTGACAGTACGGGTCTGCTGTCGATCCGTCGGACATAGTTGTACCTAGTCGGCCGTAACCCTGTACGTCGACCCTCCCATGGTCGGCTCAGCGGGAAGATACATTCACTGGGCTACCCTCTGAGATAATTGGTCGGGTCGTAGCTTATTGGGACGCTCTCGTCCCTCTAGGGTAAGATGATTCCACCGATCGCTGACCGATTCGTCGCTGGAGAGTCGCCCTCCGAGGTGCTCGAACACGTCCGGATGCTCAACTCGCGAAACGTCAAGGGGATCTGTAACCTGCTCGGCGAGCACTACGACGATCCGGCCGACGCGACTGGAGATACGTACGCGTACATCGGTCTGATCGACGAGATCGCGGACGCGGGCGTCGACGGCTGTATCTCGGTGAAACCGTCCCAGATCGGGCTCGACCTCGGCCAGGACGTGTTCGCGGAGAACCTCACCAAAATCGTCGAGCGTGGAGCCGATCGGGACGTTTTCGTCTGGGTCGACATGGAAGATCACACGACGACCGACGTGACCCTCGACGTCTTCGAGCCGCTCGTCCGCGAACACGGTGGGATGGGGCTCTGTCTCCAGGCCAACCTCAAGCGGACCCGCGAGGACATAGAGCGGCTGGCCGACGCGCCGGGGAAAGTTCGGCTCGTCAAGGGAGCGTACGACGAACCCAGCGAGGTCGCGTATAAGGACAAAGGGCGCGTCGACGAAGTCTACCTCGAACTGATCGAGTACATGTTCGAACACTTCGAGGACGGCGTCGCCATCGGGAGCCACGATCCGGCGGTCATCGCGCGAGCCCGCCAGTTCCACGAGGAGTACGGGACGCCCTACGAGATCCAGATGCTGACCGGCGTACGAACCGACGCCCAGTACGAACTCGCCGCCGCGGGCGTCGACGTCTATCAGTACGTCCCCTACGGGCAGAAGTGGGCGTCGTACTTCTACCGTCGGGTCAGAGAGCGCAAAGAGAACCTCCTGTTTGCCGTTCGAGCGATCCTCAGCTGAGCGGTCGCCACCGACTCGAGATCGATCGACCCGATAGCCCGCCGCTTGCGACGGCTCTCACGCACAGCGGACGTCCATCGGTCTGTGGGTGTGCCGGAACGTCTTTTAAGGCTCCTCTCAGGGATCGAGCAGCGTCGATTCCGCCTTCCGCAGGTGCTCGAGCAACGTCGACTTCGAGACGTCGAGGTCGTCGGCGAGTTCGCGGGTCGTCGTTCCACGGGGCCACTCGTAGTAGCCCGCCTCGCGAGCGTGCTCGAACACCTCGCGCTGGGTCGGTGTCAGATTGTCGAGTCGCTGATCACGAGAGGAGCGGCCGTCGGGGTCGCCCGTCGTGATCGACGTAATGGATACCTCCGCCCCCGACTCCTCGCGAACGTCGTCGAGTGCGCCTTCGATCTCACCGCGTTCTCCCGCGAAACAGACGTGCCACTCCTCGCTGCCGTCCTGGATGCGTACCGGTGCGCTGTGGACGAAGCCGTTCTCGAGGAGGGTCGGACACATCATGTCGTTCGGATCGTACTCGACGAAGAACTCGCGAACCACGTTTCCCGGCGCGTTGCGCGCCCGGCCGAATCGTTCCTGTAACTCGAGGACGTCGCCTGCGTGCTCGGAGTCCCGAATCGCCTCGAGCAGCGTCTCGACGTCGTCGACTGTGTCTCCAAACGCGGTGAACAGACCGTTGACCCTCCGCGGACTGTCACTGACGCCGCTCGGTGAGTCGTAGATCGCGTGGGCCAACACACCACCGCCGGTTCGACCCGTCGCCTCGATGGCCCAGCAGTTAGGATGCCATAAATCGAGCGTCAACCGGACGCCCGAGGAAGGTTCCGCCTCGCTCATACCTATTCATGCTACTACCCAACCTTCTATGTGACGGTCTAGCGGCCCGCACTGAACGTCGACCGGGTCGATCGGAGTCGTCACCGACGTTCCACCCTGGGGTCGACGCACCGACGCGATGTCGACTGGATGCCTGAAGTTAAGTAACGGGCCCTCCCACGAGTAGCTATGAGCCTGGGACAGCGCGTCTCGAGCGATCACCAGCTCGCCCGTCTCCTCCAGATCGGGGTCGTGCTGGAAGAGGTCGTCGAGTCCCGCGCCGCACACCACCTCGAGTCCCTCCCGGAAGACGAACGGGACGAGATCGACGACGAGGTAGACGCGTTGCTCGCGGAAGCCGCCGAAGAGTCGGCCGAACACCGCGAGCGACTGGAGGCACTCGTCGACGAACTCGACGCCGAAATCGTCCCCTACGAAGAGATCAACCAGCTGGTCAGCGCCCGATACGGCCCACCGGAGGATACCGACGGCGTCCTCTACGACCAGCTGGCGAACGAGGAGACGGCCTACAAGTTCTACGACGACCTGATCGAGGCAGTGGAGGCATCAGACGCCGAGTTCGCGATCGACCGCGACCGACTGCTCGAGACGCTGTACGACATTCGAGAGGAGGAAAGAGAGGGCGTCGAAGACGTGACCGACATCATGGAGCGCAGAGCATGATCGGGGGAGCGCAGGCGGCGACCGAGTCGATCGGTACACGCTCACACTTGGACGACCGGACGACGGACCCGACCATCCCCAACGGAGGCCACCGATGAACACCGGAGACCAGTATCTCAAAGCGATCTACCTCGCCCAGCGTATCGAGGAGGGCCCTGCTTCGACGGGGACGCTCGCCGACTTGCTCGAGGTCAGTCCCGCGAGCGTCAACGAGATGATCGGCAAGCTCGAGGACCGCAAACTCGTCGAACACGAGAAGTACAAGGGTGCGAGCCTGACCGACGAGGGGCTCGAACGCGCCCACGACGCCCTCCAGACCTACTGTATCATCGAGCGATTCCTCGCAAACGTCCTCGAGGTCGAAGAGTACCGCGAAGAGGCCCGCGCGCTCGAGAGCGTCATCGACGACACCGTCGCCGAGCGGCTGGACACGATCATCGACCGACCACCGGAGTGTCCCGACTGTTTCGACCCCGAGCACGACCGCTGTAAACACCTCGAGGTCGAGGGCCGGGCCGACTAAACCGACGGGAGCCGCTGACACTACTCGCCCGAGCGTCCTCGACCGACAGCCCGTTCGGCCCCGAAGCTGACGTACCGATAGCCGACGAGCGCGGCGAGCGAGAGCGCCACGACGACCGTCACCGAGAGACTGAACGGGAGTGACCACGGGTCGTCCTCCCAGTCTGCCTCGAAAACGGTCGCGTAGTACTCGCCGGCCTCGTCGCCGTGAACCGCGAGGAGGACCTCCCGGTTGTTCTCGAAGGCGTTCTGATTCCAGTTCGCGCTGCCGACGATCGCGACCTCCCGATCGACGACGACGCCCTTGGCGTGGATCTTCTCGAACCGATCCGTCTCGTCGACGAGTTCGACCTCGAGCGGGAGGTCCTCCGCGGCCGCGGTTCGCTCGAGGTCGTCCCGGAGCGCCGCGTTCTCGTCCTCGTGATACCAGGTCGAATCGAGCAGGATCCGGACGTCGACGCCACGACGGGCCGCCGCGACGGTTTCCTCGAGGACGGTCGCGTCGGCTGCGATACTCGCTTGCTTGACGAGGATCTCGTCGTCGGCTCCGGCGAGCAGTTCCAGGGTCGCCGCCTCGGCGTTGTCCGGCGCGAGAAGGAGGTCGACGGCGTCCGCGTCGACCGTCGCCGCCTCGTGGTCGGTCGGGAACGTGGGAGCCCGATCGTCCGTTGCGCCGTCTTCCTCGACGAAGGTGGCGTTCGCCCGGAACGCGTCGCCGGACTCGGTGTCCCAGCCCTCGAAATCAGCCCAGAAGACCGCTTCGAGGTCCGCCGCGAGGTCGGCGTCGTCGACGCGAACACCCCAGCCGCGACTCGACTCGCCGCCGACGCCGGCCGGGTTCCAGTTCTCGGTGGTTACCACCACCCGGTCGTCGGCGACGGCGTACTTGGGGTGGTGATACCGGTAGCGAGCACCCTCGCCGCCGATGGCTCTGACGTCGACGCCGCCAGCGTCGAGTTGCTCGAGGACGGATTCGCTCGCAGCGGGTGTGCCGCCGACGGGGCCCGACTCGACGAGGACCGCCACGTCGACCCCGCGCTCGGCTGCGCCGACGAGGTCCCTGGCGACGTCTTCGGAGCTAATCGTGTAGCCGGCCAGCAGGAGCCGCTCGTCGGCCGTCTGGAGGGTCTCCCGCGGCACCTCCGGCGAATCGGGAAGGACGAACGCGGTCGCCTCCTCGACGGCGGTGCTCGAGACGGGGAGGCAGGTCGCGTCTCGAGGGTGCCACTCGCCCTGACCGTCCCGTTCGACCCCCGCTGGGGTTTCTGACTCACTGGCCGCGTCCGGATCGGTCCGATGCCAGCGCTCGGCGAGCGGCGCTCGCTCGTAGGAGACGGCGTCGACCGGCTCGCCGCCGTCGCGGAGTTCGAGGTCATCGCCGTCGGCGGCGAGTCGGATGGTCCCCTCGAGTTCGATCACCGGGTCGTCGGTCAGCGTCTCGGTGACTTCCGGGTCGGTGCTCGCAGCCACGCGACCGGAGACGGTCTCGTTCGGGAACCGGGCGGTCGTGTGGCCGTCGGTGACGGTCCAGTTCTCGAGTGTCGTCTCGAGTGGCGTCTCGACGACCAGATACTCGCCGACGTTGCCGTCGGTCGTCGGGTTGGGGTAGAGTTCGACGATACGCGGCTCCTCGAGGTCGGCGGATGCCGTTCGGTCGGCGTGACAGTCGACCGGCGACGATTCCGACTCGATGCCGGCCGTGCCGTCGCCGGCTGCAGCCACGGCCGGAGCAGTTCCGGCGATCGTGAGCGCACAGAGGACGAGCACGACCACGACCCTCGCTCGAGATGACGGCATCGGTCAGTTTGGTCGCCCGATCGTATATAAAAAGTCAGCCAGGCTGTCGGGACGTGCTGGCGGCAGTGGGTGGGCAGAAAACTGAACCCGAACTTGTGACCCGGCTCAGGCTGCCGGCTCGAGGTCGACTTTCCGGGCTTCGGCCTGAACGAGATACGCGCGGTCGGCGTCGTATTCGGCGACGATCTCGAGGGCGTCCTGGGTCCCGATCTGGTTGAGCGCCCAGGCGGCGCTCG
>LKMK01000243.1 GCA_001563805.1 Natrialbaceae archaeon B1-Br10_E2g2 | reverse complement strand
CGTCGACGCCGTCGACGGCCGCGGCCTCCGCCGCTGGGAGCGACTCGAGCGCGTTCGCCTCCGCGTCCGCGGACGGGTCGGCGTCGGGATCGGCCGTGATCTCGCCGCTGTCGATCGCGCCGTAGCCCTTTCGGGCGTAGTTCGACAGCGCGATGTCGACCTGTGGTCCCTCGAGCCCTGACCCGCCGATGACCCGACCCATCTGGACGGGCTCCTCGTCGGCGTCGGCTTCCAGTGCAGTCCGGTACAGCCGCACTTCGGGCAGTTCGCTCTCGGCGTACTCCCAACCCTCGTCGGTGAGCGTGATCGTTTCGTCGACGCGTTCTGAAACGGCGACCAGCCCCGCTTCCTCGAGTTCGAAGGCCGCCCCGGTGACGGTCTCCGGCGGGAGGTCGATCGCCGCGGCGAGGGCGTCGACGGACGTCGCCTCCTCGGCGCTCGCGGCTTCGAGGACCGCGACCTGTGATTCTTTCAGTTGCATTCGCTTGTGTGGTAGGCGTTCGGGCGGTCAGTTAGCGGTTCCGATGCTCGACGGGCGTCGAGCGAACTCGAGTGGACGGTTTCGCCACAGGCACCCGGTGTGGGCGCCTGCGGGTCCGCCGTCCGGCTCACCCGAAAACGAAGAAGCCGAATCCCGGTCGTGCTCGCTGTGGCTGGTCGACGACGCGGTCCGTATGGGATTCGGACGCCATACGCGAGCGATGACAGGGCGCGAGCAAAAGCCTTGCGGGACGCTCTCACGCCTCGGGGCGTCCCTAGCCGTTCGAAACACGCGTCGTCTCGAGCGTCCCCGAATCGACCCAGACGAACCCGGACTGTTCGGCGGTCGCTTTCGCCTCCGACAGTGCCGCCGGGTCGAACGGGTCCTCGAACGTGATGCGGGTCTCGTCGGGCTCGACTGCGGGTAACTCCGGCAGGAAGTCGTCGTCCTCGAGCAGCCCTTCGACGGTCACCCGTCCACCGGCACCGAGTGCGGCCCCGAGGGCCAGGTAGCGGTCGTCCTCGCGTTCCCACTCGACGTCGCTGCCGAAGGAGTCGTTCGAGACGCGCGTCGCGCTGACCGACCCCGAGAGCGTGCCGAACCCGTCGCTCGAGTCGTCCTCGACCGTTGACTCCCCCATCGCCTCGACGTCGTCTTCCGGCAGGGCTGTGGACGGTTCGGTCGTCGGTTCCGCCCTCGAGTCGTCCTCGCCAACTCGTGAGACCGACGGCGAGCCGTGGAGTTCGAAGCCGTCGGTTTCGGTGGCCGTCGAGGCCCCACTCGGGGCGCTCCCGTTCCCGTCCTCGGCCTCCGCTTCCTCGATGAGCCGGCCGGCGCCGTCCCGCTCTCGTTTCGGTCCGCCTTCGGCCTCCTCGATGAGCGAGTCGGCTGTCGTCGACGGCGTTCCGGGTCGTTCGCGGTCGCCTGCCCACGCCGGCCACGGACCGTCGGCGGCGTCGGTCGAACCGTCCTCGGGGACGTAGGCCTCGAGGCCGTGGTCGGGCAACAGCGGCCCGTCCACGCGGATCCGCGGGCCGTAGCGCTCGCGCAGGCGCTCGAGTTCGGTCTCGTCGACCAGTGCAGCCTGCCACCGATCGATACCCGACGAGAGGAGGACGAACCGGGCGTCCGTGCCGGCGAGCAGCGAGGCGTTGATCCCGTCCAGAACGGCGGGCAGGTTGTCGGTCCCGAGCGGCGTCTCGGGGTAGGCAATCGTCGTCTCGCGGCGTCGCCCGTGGTGGTCGGCTGCGTCGAGTACCAGTCGATCGCCGGCTCGACGTGCGCTCGAGTCGTGGCTCACCTCGACCGACCAGCCGATCGACGCGAAGACGGCCTCGAGTTCGGCCTCGAGTGCCGCCTCTGGGTATCGTGCCGAACAGCTGAGTCCGCGGTCGCTTCGGGCGATCGTCCGCCGGAGCACGGCCGTGCGATCTTGCCCGTCGGCGAGGACGTCGGCCAACACCGCCTCGAGCGCGGCGTCAGTGCCCGCAGTTCGCCTGAGATCGGCCGGCGTCACGCCGAACGAGCCGAGGGCGTCGGCCGCGACCAGCAGGTCGTCCGCGTCGCGTGGAGGGCGGGCCATCGTGTGAGTGGTTTCACGATCGGACGGTTATACGTTTGTCAGACGCTGGACTGACGAGTCGGTGCGGTCGGCGGCAAAAACGAATCCGTCGGCGACTACCGTCGATGCGGCGACTCGAGTTCGACGTCGAGGTCCTCGAGGAGCTCTTCGGCCTCCGCGCGTTTCTCCTGGTGGTCTTCGAGGAACTCACGCATCAGCTGTGCTGCCTGCTCCTTGCAATCGCCACAGAGTCGCTCGCCGCCGACGCACTCGTCGTAGACGCGCTTTGCGAACTCGTCGTCGTCGCCGGCGAGCAGATAGGCGTACAGCTCGTAGACGGGACACTCGTCGGCGCGGCCGCCTTTCTCGCGTTGCTCCTCGGCGGTCTCTCGGCCGCCGGTCGTCGCCGACTTCACCTTGTCGTAGCCGTCTTCGGGGTCGTCGAGCAGCGAGATGTGGCTCGCAGGCTCCGAGGAGGACATCTTCCCGCCGGTGAGGCCGGTCATGAAGCGGTGGTAGATCGACGACGGGGGCCGGAAGCCGTAGCCGCCGTTCTCGAGTTCGACCTCGCGGGCGAGCTCTTCCGCCTCGGCGACGTCGAGGTCGAACGCGTCGACGTGGCTCTCGTAGACGCGCTTCTCGCCCTCGACGGCCTCGATCAGCGCCTCGAATGCCTCGTCGGTCGCCCGGCGGTCGAAGAATCGGGTTCGCGGGCGGACGGGTTCCATCCCGGCCTCACGGAGCTTCCGTAGCACCGAATCGAGCATCGCGGCGTCGGTCTCGAGGTCGGACAGCGGCGTCTCCTCGAGTGCGTCGGCGACGTGGACACACCGGAGCTGGTCGTCGTCGAACTCGGCGGGCTCGAGTCGCTCGTAGCAGTCGGCGACGAGGGCACGTTCGTCGTCGGCGAGTTCGAAGCTCGCGTACGCCTCGCTCACCTTGAAGTAGCGCATCCGTTCGGCCAGATCCCGGGCAAAGCGGACGTGTGGGTCCTGGTCGGGACCGACGGGGATCACCGTTGGTTTGGGGTCCTCGAGTTGCGGGTAGAGGATGTCGGCCATCTGGGTGACGACCGACTGCATGTGCGAGACGCTGGTCTCGCCGTCGAAGCCGTAGATCGCCTGGAACTCCGAGAAGTTGGCTTCGGCGCCGAGGTCGAACGCCAGGTCCTGGACCTCGCGGTTGGTCGACTGCCGGTAGAGCGTCCCCGCCTCGGGGTCGAACCCGAGCGCGAGCAGCGACAGCAGGTAGCTTCGCGCGTGCTCGTCGATCTCTTCCCAGCTCATCCCGCGGGCCGAGTTCGCCTCGAGGTCGGCGATCAGGCCGTACGCGTCGGCACCCTGTTGCTGGTGCCAGATGATCTCGTCGAAGACGAGCTTGTGACCGATGTGGGGGTCGCCGGTTGGCATGAAGCCCGAGAGCACGGCGGCGTCCTCGCCCTCTGACATCGCGTCGGCGACGGGCCGGTAGTCGCGGTGGCCGAAGATGACCCCCCGGCGCATCAGGTAGTGGGGGTTTGGCACGTCCTCGAGCACCTCGTCGACTTCCTCGATGCCGAACTGCTCGAAGAGCTTGCGGTAGTCGGAGACGGTCGAAGAGCCCCACGGATCGAGAGCCACGTCGTTGACGGCTCCGCCGTCCGCTCGAGGGGTCGACGACCCCTCGCCGTCGGCGCCTGCTGCCCCTCCATCCGTGAGCGGTTCCCCCGACTCGGACTCTTCGAGCGGATCGTCTCCGGTCATTAGCTCCGAGTTGGCGCGCCAGCGCGCAAAAGCCTTCGGCTTCGCCCCGGTTTCGGAGCCAGGGCTCGCGAGTAGAGTAAAGTCCGTCCCGAGCGAGGCTCCGGTATGGAGGTCAGCGTGTTCGGCCACGAGCGACGCATCGACGGCTCGGTGCTCGAGGCCGATTCGGGGACGGTCCGCGCGCAACTGCGCGAGTACGAGGCCAGCGAACGCCGGTCGTTCGATCTCGGGATCACCTATCCCGACGGCTTCACCGGGGACGTGATGCGGACGATGACAGCGATACCGTACGGCGAGACGCGGACCTACGGCGATCTGGCGGCCGACCTCGAGACCGCACCGATCGCGGTCGGCCAGGCCTGCGGCCGGAACCCGGTTCCCGTGATCGTCCCCTGTCACCGTGTCGTCGGCGTCGACTCGCTGGTCGGCTACGCGGGCGGACTCGAGCTGAAACGACGCCTCCTCGAACACGAGGGAGCCGCGTTGCCAGACGATCCGGGGACGCAATCGTAGCCGGGTCGGCCCCGCGTCGCTATCGGTTCCCCCGCGCTCGATCGCGTTCGAACGGCCGCGTCTCCGAACGTAACTGCTCGAGGCGACTCGCCGGGCCGACGCCCGCGAGCGCGACCACCGCGAACACCGCGTCGGCGTCGGGTCGGGGAACGTCGCCGCTCAGAATCTCGACCGAGTCGGTCTCGGCCTCGAGCAGCGACCGTCCGTCGGCGATCGCCTGGCGGTTCAGCCAGGCCGGTGGTCCGCCGACGAGCAACAGCGCTCGGTCGGCCCCGCTGCGCTCGCACTCGAGGGTGAGCCGGCCGCGTAAGGCTTTGCTAATGGTCGTCTCGACGGCGCTGACCGCGGCGGCCGTATCGACGCTCTCACTCGAGGTGAACAGTCCCAGCCCGAGTAAGGAGCCGCCACTGTCGGTTTCGACCTCCTGTCGTCCGTAGCCGAGCGTGACGACGTCCGTTCGACTGCCGAAGATGCGGGCGACGTCGTTGGCGTCGACGACGCTCTCGGCGTCGACTCGTTCGTCGCTCGCGCCGGCCGTCGCGGCGAAAAAGGCCACCACGCGGGTCGCGAACTCGCGGTTGAGCCGCTCGCGTGCCTCGGGGAGCGACTCGCCGGCCCGGAGCCACGCCTCGTTGTCGAAACAGACGACGGCGTCGGCACGCCCCTCGAGTCGCTCGAGCGTGCGAACCGCGTTCTCCTCGGCGAGCGGCCGGTGGTCGCCGTCGGGCCGAGGATGGGGCTCGGACTCCGTCGGCCGGCGGGTCGGGTCGCCGCCGTCGTCCGTCGGCGCCTCGAGTTCGCGCTTGGCCGGCAGGGTCGCGAGGACGTAGACGGGCGCGTCGTACAGGGACTTGAGGTTCGCGACGAGCGCGGGG